>NZ_JAZBJZ010000075.1:0-25542 GCF_036349135.1 Tumidithrix elongata BACA0141 | reverse complement strand
CATTTGCTGTGTGGCAGCCCCTGAAACCATCCTAGGCTTCCGCGTAAGGTGAGTTTCTAAGTCAAATAATCCTGTTTGCCAATCCTGCATTGATTTCCACCTTATCTATTGCTTCTTTCTCATTTTACCTCATTTTCCTCAAATCCCTTCCTACTCTTGTTTGTATTTTTAGAGATGCCCTTAACCTATGCACAGAACTAGGATAGTTCTTTCAACAAAAAAATCAATCATCCACCAATTTGAGACATCGTGCGTTGGTAGGAAGGTCGATCGCTCGTACCGCGATCGCGGTCCTTAAAATTGATTTCAGATTTAAGATTGAGTAACTCCCTCACGATCGCGCGCAGGAAGGCAGGATCTTTTCCTTCGCGTAAAGCCGTTTTGAGATCGATTTGCCCAGATTCATTTAAAAGACAGGGGCGCAGCCAGCCATCTGCTGACAGACGAATGCGATTGCAGCGATCGCAAAAACACTCAGACATTTGACTAATAAACCCGAGCGTTCCCTTAGCATTGGGAATCTGAAACACATCCGCTGGCCCATTGCCGCGACAATTGGCTGCGATCAACCCGAAGTGATCGCCAATTTGCTCACGCAGCGTTGCCGAGTCCACCCAGCCTTTATGCTCAAACAAAGCCGTATTTCCAATCGGCATAAACTCAATAAACCTCACATGCCAAGCGCGATCGATACTCAGAGCTGCCAAATCTAGCACTTCCCGATCGTTTACCCCCGGAATCACGACGACATTGAGCTTTAACGGGTCAAAGCCCACTTCATGGGCAGCGAGAATGCCTTGCCACACCTTTTGCCAATGGTCGCGCCCCGTGACTTGGCGAAAAATATCGCGATCTAAAGAATCTAAACTGATATTGATACGTTTGAGTCCAGCTTCATAGAGCGATCGCGCCATCCCCTCCAACAAATAGCCATTGGTGGTCATTGACACATCCTCAACTCCAGACAAACTCGTCATCGCTGCAATCAAGTCCACCAAGCCTCGACGCAAGAGCGGCTCACCACCCGTGAGGCGAAATTTCTTAAAGCCTAATGGGATAAAAACCTCTTGCAGCAAGCTCAGTAACTCAGCATTCGTCAGCATCTCTTGGGTTTGAATGTAATCAAACTCGGCTCCAATGGGCATACAGTAAGAGCACTGAAAGTTACAGCGATCGATCAAACTAATTCGGAGATAATCGACAGAATTTTGGGCTTGCACTTGTTTTTTTGGAGACAACTACCTATATACTACCTACCTAAATATTTGTCGGGTATGAACACTTAAATTCATACTTTGTCATGCTTATTTGCGATCGGTGCGGCTTTGCTGTCAACCGTTCGATTTTACGCGATCGAAATACAAGAACAAAAAATGTTTTTGATGCCATTCCAATGATTATTTTCGATTTCCTATTGACAATGTTCCCTATGGGTCTATAATCCCTCCATTGGTGGTGTGACCAGCGATATTACAGTGATAGAAATATATGTTTGGCTTTAAATTCGGCGGCGGTTCTAAAAAAGGTATAGGCGTTGAAATAACTTCTGAGCGAGTTAATATTGTCGAACTGCGCCGAAAAGGTCAGTCAGCATATAAACTCATCAGCTATGGTACCGCTGAGCTACCTGAAGGAACTGTAGAAGAAGGACGGATCAACGATCCTGTCGTCCTTGGAGAAATTATTCGCACGCTGTTGGCGGATAAAAAAATCAAAGCAAAAAGTGTGGCGACAGCCGTTCCAGGTCGTGAAACGGTGAGTCGTCTAATTCGTTTGCCTGCTGAGATTCCTGATACGGAATTGCGGGAAATGGTCTTAAATCAAGAAGCCAGCCTGTATCTGCCTTTTCCCCGTGAAGATGCCGATGTGGATTATCAGAAATTGGGCACCAGCCTAGATGATGACGGTGTTGAGCGCATGGAAATCTTGATGGTAGCAACACCCAAAGAGGTAACCGACACCTACTTACAAGCTTTAGAAATTGCTCAACTATCCGTAGATATTGTCGAAGTTAGTAGTTTTTCTCTGATTCGTGCCCTACGTAATGAATTGTCAAGGTTTAGTACTGCGGCAGAAGCAGTGGCAGTGGTTGATATTGAATATGAGTCAACCGAAATCACGGTTACGGTTGATGGCATACCTCAGTTCTCTCGGACGGTTCCTATCGGTACGGCACAAATTCAAAATGCTCAGCTGAGAGCCATTAACTTGCCTCCGCGACGAACCACCGATCTTGAGATCCTGCATTCTATGGCTGTACCCGTTCAGACCATGGATACCGCAGGTTTGGCAGGTGGAGGTGGGAACAGCCCTGGAGATGCTGCGATTTTAAGGGTAATTGGCGATCTAGCTGATGAACTGAGGCGTTCGATTGATTTTTATACAAGTCAAGCTTCAGGTTCAGACATTGTTCAACTTTTACTGGCAGGTCCTGGTGCCTGTATCGGTCAACTCAATGAATTCTTTAGTCAGCGATTGGGTATCGCAGCAATGCCCGTCGATCCACTTGGTTCTTTGTCAGTTTCGACCGATAAAGATATTTCTTTTGAAGAGCGAGTGGGACTATCGGTAGCTCTAGGTTTAGGCATAAGGGAGGCTTAATTTCTATGTACAGTCTCGATATCAATTTTCTTAGCGATCGAGAAACGTTAAAAGATGGAGGGGTTGAACGTCAGCCGATCGCTGATTCTCAGTTCCTTCTCTATGGTGGCATTGTAGCGGTCGTTTGTTTGGCGGCAACAGCTGGTGCTTACTTTTTCCTAGATTACTCAAACCAGAGCCTAGTAGAAAACTTAGCAAAGCTTACAGCCGAAGAGGGAGACCTAAATACCAAGCTTAAAGCAGTGGAAGGTACCGAAAAACAGCTATTAGAGGTAGAAGCTCGTACCAACGAGCTACTTAATCTGTTTGTCGGACAACTTCCAGTTAATGCTGTTTTAGATGACATCAAGCGTCGGACTCCTGCTACGGTTCAGGTTATTAGCTTTGCCCAGTCAGGTAAAGATATCAAGCTCGATGGACAGGCAACAACCTATAACGAGCTCAATGATTTTATGCTCTTGCTACAATCGTCTCGATTTTTGGATTCTTCAAAGACGAGGTTGGTAAGTGCAATTCTAATTCCCGCAACTAAAGACAAACCGTTTAGTGCTGTGAGTTATAAAATCGAAACTTCGGTGACTGCTGAAAATTCGGCACAGCTACTTCCAGAATTGCAGAAGGCGGGAGCAGATGGTCTTGTTACCAGAGTTAATTTGTTACAGCAACAAGGAGTGATTCCAAAATGACCGCAAATTTGAGTGCTGCTCAGCAAGGTGATGATGGCTCTGCCGGAGGTGGTATTTCACTTTTTGGCATGACGTTAACCTCTAAAGTTTTAGGGATTGCGATCGCTATTGCTGGCGTGGGTCTAGCTGGCTATGGTGTGACAAGTTTTGTTCTGCCTAAAAATGACGACATCCAAAACAATACGAAAAGTATTGAAACAAAAACCGCTTTAGTTGCCGATCTCAAAAAGAAAATCAGTAGTAAAGGGGATGTCACGCAAAGAGTAGAAGCTGCGAACAAAAACAATAAATTTGTACTCACACTTTTGCCTACCGTTGATAATATTGACACGCTGGTTCGGGATATTAATGCTCAAATCCCCAAAACGATTGTCGTGTCTTTACCTCCTTTTTCCTTTAACTTGGAAGGCACACTGCAAGAATATACCCCGAAGGAAATTGTAGTTTCGCCACAGTACCGAACCTATACTTTTAACATCACGTTTGATTCTACTTTTCCTGAAATGCTCAAGACTATTCAAAATATTGAGCGACTAAAGCCTTTGTTGATTGTTAAAGACTTAACTTTAGCTAAAAAGGCAATTGCTCCTGATGCGTTCAAGTTGCCTGGAAATGTTCCTGAGGACAAGAAAAAAGCTATCTTAGACAACTTCCCGCCTGTATTGACGACAAAGTTTACCCTTGTCGCCTATGTTCCACTGACGGAAGCTGAACGTCAGGCAGCAGCAGCTCCACCTAAAAAGTAAGCAGCAGCTCCACCTAAAAAGTAAGGGGATGTAACCTAACTATCTAGGGTTTATAAATTATCCATACCTTTATGGAAGTCAATCTTTAGCATTTTTGGTGTTGAGTCAATTTCAAAGCTTTTTCAGGGTTTTGACCTTCAAAAATCTTTAATTTGGGATTTTAAGAATGTTCTTAAATACTCAAGTTTTAAAGATCTAGGCACAAAGCATTTGAACGTAATTTAGCTAGATTTTGTCTTTAAATACATTAAAAGATTGACTGTTTTTTCATGCAAACTTGACAGTTGTGATATAATTTCCAGCCATATCGAGGCTTTGCATTAGTGGTTTCACGATCTTTCAACGATCTATCAAAGAGTTAAGTGAGGAGTTTTATTTATGAATGGAAAGTCTTTAGCTTGCTGGTTAATGGTGGCGACTATTTGCCCGCAGGTCTTAATCGTATCCCCCAGTCATACTGAGGTCGTCTCAGAGGTTGCCAGTCGCATTACGGATATCAACACGACAACATCTGGCGATCGCTTGAATCTGGTTCTCAATTTTGCTGGTAGCGATCGCCCCCAAATCACCTATCGCAGCCAAGGCAAGTCTTGGATCGCCGAGCTAAATGGCGCGCAACTTCAACTAGGGAATGGTAATGCTTCTTTTGCCAAAACTAACCCTGCCCCAGGAATCAGTGCGATCGAAGCCACCCAAATTGCGGCGAATAAGGTCAATATTCGGATGACGGTTACCGATCCTGATGCATTCAAGAGTTCTATAATTCGTCGTGACACTTCTAGTGGGGTAATGTTTTCTGTTGCTACAGCCCCATCTGCTGATAAGAAACAAGATAATCAAAACAATCTCTTGGCTCAGGTTCCTACAACCAGCAAGCCACAAGTTCCATCGCAAGCAACAACACGTCCTGTCACCCCAAAAACTCCAGAGGCTTTGGTGACAACGTCAAATAGTCAGCTTTCTACTGAGCCAACGACAGAAGTGATTAGCTCAAGTACAGACAGTAAAACCACTAAATCTGGACAAGTGGTATTTCAGCCTCAACTTAGCATTACTGGAACGGATGGTAAAACCAGAGTTGCACAGACAACTGTCCCACCAGATCCACAGGTTCCTCCCGCAGTAGTGTCTCCAGTCCAACCTCAGTTGCCAGGGCGCACTCAAGGTGTCGTGCCTCCTTTTCGAAAGTTAACGACTCCACCAGTTGGTGATATTGCTACAAGTACATCAACTTTCCGTCCAGATTCTGTAGATTTGGGCAGTGCAGAGCGCGTCCCAAGACTGACGCTAAAAAATGCGCCCGCTGTTGAAGTTCTCACCTTGATCGCTCGAATTGCAGGGCTGAGTGTTTACCCTGTCGCAGATGATGCCGCAGGAGATGCAGTTGCTGTAGCTGCCGCTACCCCAGGGACAACAGGCACAGGTTTAAATAAACCTGTCAGTTTAGATGTAGAAAACCAAACTGCTCAAGACGTTTTTAACGATCTTTTGCGCTCAACAGGACTGCAAGCAAGCCGTTTGGGTAACCGTGTATTTGTAGGCATTAAGCTTCCTGTCAGTCTGCGTAATATCGTTACAAAGAGCTATCGCCTCAATCAAATTTCTGTTGGTGAAGCTACGGCATTTTTGATTGGTCTGGGTGGAGAAAGAGTTGTCAACCGCCTACGCCCTATTCCTGGGATAGACACAGCTACCATAGGTTCTACCGCTACCAATACTACTGTGACTGTTCCGACTGAGTCCGTACCAGTTTTAGAATCAATTACAGCCACCCCAACCTCTAAAGCCCCTCTTGTGCTACGGGGAGTACAAGTCATAGGTGAAGAGAGAAGTAACTCTGTTACTCTGGTTGGTCCACCTAATCTTGTCGCTTATGCAGAGGCTCAGCTCGCTCGTCTAGATATTCGCAAACGGCAGGTGGTTGTGAATGTAAAGGTTGTGGAGGTACGTTTGCAGGGTGCGCAAACCTTTGCGTCCTCTATAGGCTTTAACGCTAGTAACACGGACGGTGGCGGTACTAGATCGACAGCTCTTGCTAATAATGGCAACTTATTCTTGGATTTTAATAATGCGCTGGCAGCGATTAATCCTCAACAATTTATCGCGAATTTAAACTTCAGTATTACGAGTAATAATGGCAAGATCTTAACCGATCCATCGATTACGGTTCAAGAGGGGGAAAAAGCAAGTATCGCCCTTACAGAAAGCGTGGCAACGAAAAGCACTGTAACCCCAGCCGTTTTCGGTCAAAATGGTAATGTTTTGACTCCTGCTACTCAAACAGTTACTGTAGAAGATGTCGGTCTAGCACTAAATATTCAGATCGATCGCATTGATGACAATGGATTTGTGAGTTTGTCTGTTTCACCTAACGTCACTGCTCCTAACGGTGATTTATTCCCTCGGGTATTTGTTTCGGGTCTCCCTGTCTTTGGGATCGGTCTCAGTAAGCGAACCCTTAACTCTGGAAGGGTTCGGATGCGCGATGGACAGACGCTGATTTTATCTGGAATTATTCGAGACCAAGATAGTCAGGCTCTGACCAAGGTTCCTATTCTTGGAGACTTGCCCATCATCGGTGCTTTGTTCCGTCAGGAGGTAAACACCAATAGTCGCAGTGAAATTGTTGTAACAATCACTCCTCGTATTATTGATGATAGCGAGCGAGCCAACTGGGGTTACACCTATCAGCCCGGTTCGGATGTGCAAAAGGTTCTTGATAGCAATAGGATCAAGCCTCAATAGATTGCCAGACAATCGAAATAGCTTTCTTTTTTCTTCTCATTTAACTCTTTTCCCTTGGTTCCACTACCAAGGGTTTTTTATTGGCAAAAACAGCCATTAGCTGCGGGCATTTTCTACTCAGGGTATGTGGGGGCTTATTTAAGCTGTTGTTGTAGATATCTATCTAAGATCTGCTTGAAACAAGCAAATCCATAGGTATCTATGACGCAATGTCGAAGTGCTTCAGCTTGATAAACGAGAGGATTTGCATAGTTACCTTCTAGGATATCGACCAAGGTTTCTGCGATTTCGGTCAGGTTGTCAGGATCTACTAATGCACCAAGTTCGCCCTGCCGCAGAGCATCTACAGCCCCATCTTGATTTCCGCCTAGGGTTGGTTTACCACAGGCTAATGCCTCTAGATAAACGATGCCAAAACCTTCACGCTTACTTGGCATGGCAAATACATCGCAGAGGTTGTAATAGTCACAAAGTTCTGCATCAGGAATAAAACCTGTTAGGGTGACGCAGTCTTGTAATTCCAACTGATGAATTAGAGATAGAATACGATCGCTGTCTTTACCCGTACCCACAATCATGTAATGAACGTTGGGAATAGTGCGTCGAATCTGTGGCATTGCCAAGAGAACCTGTTGGTAACCTTTATATTGTTCTGAGTCAATCAGCCTAGACACGGTGAGAATAATTTTTTGCTGCGGCTGTAAGCGATATTTCTCGAGTAGATGGGACGGCTTGGGTGCAATTCTGAGTCGCTCTGGATCGAAGGTATTCGGTAAGATCGTAACTCGATCGGGATGAAAGTTATGAGATTGGAGCAGGCGATCGCGCGTAAATTTGCTCACAGATAGAATGCGATCGGCTCGATGTAGGGCTTGAATAACACGCGAGTTTTTGATATTCCACGCTTCCACCCCATGGGCTACAACCCAGTAGGGAGTGCCTGTAAAACGATTTAACCATGCTGCAACAATGGCAAAATTGAGATGCGTGGCGATAATTAAGTCAGGGCGCGACCAAAGTCCCCCAATCAGAAGTTGTATCGCAAATACAGGGGTTTTGAGCCACGATATCCAATGCCCTGCACTGTGGAAATGGGTCTGTGGTAGGTAGGTTGTGTTTGAGGGAATGGCGCGATCGTTTTTAAGGAAAATCTGATAGTCAGCCGTGGGATAGAGTTCTTGCAAGCCCCTGACAAAGAACGCAGAAAATACCTGAATGCCGCCTTTGTTGCTGAAGAGTTCTGGCACCCAGACATGAAATTTAGGATTGACTTTCTTTGACATAATGTAGTGCTGACATCATTCCCTGCGCCACCTTAGCATAGCTATAGTTGAGAATAATCTTATGGCTGGCTTTTCCCCATGCTTGCAAGCGATCGCGATCGCTACAGGCTTCTTTTAAACAAGTCGCAAGTTCAACGCGATCGCCTGCGGTAAAGATCAGTCCATTGCGATCGGAATGTACAAGATCTTGGGCGCATCCCACATGGTTACTGACAATTACAGGACGAGCCATACACATGGCTTCATTAATCGCCAATCCCCATGTTTCACTGGAGCCGTAGCTGGGTAAAACCACCAGGTCAGCGGCGGCATAGGTACGAGGCATCAAGGACTGGTTTTGAAAAGGGGCAAAATAGATATCGGTAGAATGAGCAGCTAGTAATCTCAAGTCTGGCTCCAATTCTCCAGCACCCACAAATAACAGAGAGGTATGCTGGAACTTGGCATCGAGAAAGGCATGGACTAAATCTAGGGGACGCTTTTTCGATACAAACTTTCCCGCAAATAAGATTAAAAGATGCTCAGAGGGAATTCCTAACTCTGCTCGCCAAACTTTAGCTTGAGCGATCGCTAAATCCTTGACATCAAAGAACCTCTGGTTATCCACACTATGGGGGGCAAAAAACAGCTTCTGCTCAGGTACGCGATGATATCGAAAATAGTCATGGTTAGCTTTCCCCACATACAGACAAGCCGCAAACCGTTTAAAAATCGTGGAAATAAACAGTCGTTTTGCCCATGATTTAACACCGCGATTCACCAATAGTCGATGGGAATCGCCCCGAAATAAAAGTGGAACCCTATAGGTCTGCGATCGCCACAGGAACTGATAGATACTGTCATAGTTATAAGAAACCATAAGCAAAATTGCATCGGGACTGTAGTGCTTTACCCGTTCTAACAGCGTAGGATTCTGCAATCCCGCTCTGTGATGCGTACCGGGGTTAGCGCTGATATTCTCAACAAACTCATAGTCATAACCTTTTAGTAAAGGAATATCCCATTGGAGCGATCGCTGAAACCCTCGATCCATTTGCTCTGTAACGCCAAAATCCCAAAGATAAAAGACCTTAATTTGTAGAGGTGTCTCTGCTGCTAAGTAGCTAAATAGAGGTGCATAGTACTGAATTGGATGGGAAGCAACGATCGCGAGTTTCATGGATAAGGTGGTTAATGGTTATCGGTTATCGGCATTTATTGGGATATTGTGATGAATATTTGAACTGACAACTGACAACTGACAACTGACAACTTGACAACTGACAACCTCCTAACGAGTGCCTTGAACGTTCACCCGATCATCTTGAACCTTCATCAACAGGAAACTGACAATCGTCAAGGTCATACCAGACTGAAACAGAGCTGCCACATAAACCCCCGCCGTAAACTCTGATTGGAACGCATAGGCCATCAACAGCACTGCAAACAGAGAACGAGCCGAAAATAAAGACATATTCATGCTCCATCGCGCCACATAGCCATAGACAATTCCTAAAACTGTAGCGAGTCCTGCACACCCCCATAACCCAAAATTCGCATAGGACTCAGCCAACAATCCCCAGCCAATCGTGGTTGTAAGTGTGGCCTCACGCGTTTGTCTGCCATAGTGAATATTCAAAATTGTTGTACCTTCATGACTCGTGATTTTCTCGGAGTTAAAGAGACGAGGAACCAAAAGTTCAGGCAAAATTGCATAGGTAGCCCCATCCAAATAGGGAAGACCTTTTGAAGTTTCTGACTCTGTGAGCAAAAGCTGTTGTAACGTGCTCGATCGCTCTAAAAAAGATTGCGATTCTGAATTGTCTCGATCGTTGTTTGTAAAAGATCGCAGTGCTGTTTCTGTCCATTCCGCATAGAAAGCTGGATAGTTCCAAGGTTGTAAGGTGAAACTCTGATACCAATATTTCGATCGCATCTCCCCTTTGCCAATATGCAAAAGCGCAAAACAGAGCACCACGATCGCTAAGGTTTTCCAAGGAATATACTGTCGTCCCATAATAAACGCGATCGTTGACAGTAAAAACAAACTCATCGCTCTCACTAAAATCATACTTGCCGAACTAGAGCTCATATCTAAACCGAGCAAGACAATAAATAATCCAGAAGCAGTTTTTGAGAGTTCACGCTTGCCAAAGCGATAGGCTAAAACAAACACCGATAGTGCTGTCAGCCCTAAAATTGCGCCTCGCACAAGTGAAAACACGCCTCCATCTAGAAGAAACCATCCACCCGTGGTGTACATATGAAATAGGACACTAGCAAACAGAACCATCAGAAAAAAAGTATCGCCTCGTTCGGTTTTAAGTACTAAATATTTTGTGGGTGGAACCGATACGCTTTTGACCAATTGGAACCAGATTGCTGTTCCCAAACCTAAGAAACCGACAACGGTCAAACTTGCTAGAAAACGGCTGTCTGGCGAATAGGTCATTACAATAGGGTGTTCGCTCAAGAGGGGGCTGGCATGCGTCCAAAGATGGGTGAGAGCAAACACCGGGAAAATCGGCATCCCAAAGACGCGCCCCGAACACCACAGATAGCTGGGAAGAAGTGCAAAGAGTGCAATCAACACCGCACCCAAAATGTTTTCAAAGGAACTAGTCTTAGAGCTGACAAGTGAGATCGCCACGATCGCAGCAACAGCTACCCAAAATGCATTGGTCAGTAGCTTACGCTGGGTATGAAATTGAGCAATTTGCTCGGCAATTCTAGGATCGGCTTGTTTACGAGGTTTCGAGGGGTACTTCGATCTTGTGACTGCTAGAGATTCAGATGGCTTTGTTGGTTTCATAGGTGGTAAGAAATAGGTCAACTGCCTAAGTTCTATTGTTGAGAAAATCAAACCAAAGGGCTAGGGTAGGGGCGAAACACATCGATCGAAGATAGCACATTGCTTTTGGGTCATCTCACGGGCGGTATAAGGCTGAAAGGCTTCCCAATTCGTAGTTGGTAGATAATCTGGGGGAAGCGAAAGCAGCCAATTAAGTTTTGTAGAGATTTCCGTCAGTAAATCCATAGGAGTAAGATTTGAGTTAAATGTTACCAGTTCCCCTGCTTGACACCGTTGCAAAACCTCTACTACCGAGCTTTGCTGATTAAAAATTGCCAAGATTGGCTTACGCGCCAGAATGCATGGATAAATTTTGGAAGCCGTATAACCGGCCGCATCAGACCCAATCAAAAGAATGGCATCGCTTTCGCTCAGAATTTGCAGAGCTTCAAAATAGGGGAGCCTCTGTGGATATTCTTTGACGAGATCGGCAACCTTGAATTCTTGCGCGATCGCTTCGACGGTTTTCACCTGATTTTCAGAAATATAGGAAGTACCCACAAAGTGTAACTCAACGTTTTCCCAGACTTTGGGGCGGGCTTGACGAAGGGTTTGAATTGCGAGGAATAAAGCTCTAAGACTAAATCCCATGATGTCATTCCCCGCTCTACCGACATAGACCCAGTGTTTTTTGCCATCTTGGCGATCGAAAATGCTTTGTTGAATATTCAGCATGGGCAGAAGATCGAAGTCTCGCTCAGAAGCAGCAAAAGGCAAGACGGTAAATTTGTCTGGATCTAGTGTGGGATATCGCTGCATGAAAGTTTTGGGATATTCTGGCGACACGCTAAGGATATGACTGGCTTGGCTTACTGCACTCGGCTCAAAGCGTCGTGCCAACATCTGCGAAAACCCATACTTTAGCTTCCCACCGGGTGGCGGAAGATTAGCAAGTTCGTAATAATCATTGATCCAAGGATCTTGAAAGTCGAGCACATATGGAATGTTAAAGCGATCGCGCCAGCGTGCCGCTAAAATCATTGTCGTAAACACCGTTGTAGAAAAATAAATCAGATCGAAATGTTGGGTTTTGAGCAAGCGATCGCCTGCCCATAGAAAACTTGGCAAACACCTTAGGCTCAAACTGCGCACACCAAAATATTTGCTAATTTGTGCGGGTAATATGCCAATCCGCGTAATCGAGAGATGGCTTGGGATGGTTTGCTCTAAGTCGCGATCGTAAACGCCTTCAATACATTCTGGTCGAACTGCCAACACTACAGGCTCCCAACCAAATTCCTCAAAAAAAGGTAAAGACATCCTGATGCGCTGATGATCGGGAGCATTGATCGGAGGAAAGTTAGGACTAATAATAAGAACTCGTTGATTCAATTAGATTCAGTTGTAGCGAATTGCATAATATTAAACTGTGAGGCAAGTATCTAGGGGCAACTCATAAATTGTCCATACAATTCTAGGCAGGGAAAATATTGCGGATGAATTATGACTGATGTCAATATTAGAAATAGATACCTAAAGCTTTATATTTAGGAGCTGATTGACAGCGCTCTAAGACTTGGTTGCAATTTTTAATCCACAGGTAATTATTACTTAAAAGGCTACTACTAGGCATCAATAACGCTTTTTTAAAAGGGTCATAGCCAGCAGCTCTAAAACCAGCTTTCTGAAGAGTTTCTTCGATTTCAGTATTAACGGTTTCTAATAAAATAGCAAGTAAAGAACCACACATTAACGTGTTGATTGCTCCCTGTATTACTTCAGGTTCATACCCTTCAACATCAATTTTAATCAGTGTTGGCTTTAAAGCCTCAAGTATTTGATCTAATGATTTGACAGGCACTTCGATAGATGTTCCTATATATTGCTCGTTAACAACTTGATTAGTCGTGTCACAATCTGATGAAAATCTAAGGAATCCACTTTCCCTACCTACCGCACAACAACGAGCATCAACTAAGGAATGGATATCGTTAATGTTTATGTTGCGCCTTAGTCGTTCAAAAGTGATGGGTATTGGTTCGAGTGACAAACTATGGGCTCCCACCACTTTTGAGGCGAGGACAGTATAGGAACCGATGTTTGCACCAACATCCACAAACAAATCCCCCGCGCGCAGTAGGTGCAAACAAAAAGCCATATCTACAAACTCATGGAGTCCAGCATAAATATTGCCCGTTGCACCAGTCATACCTCGTTCGACGACCAATTGTGATTCACCAATCCAAGGAAAAACTATTGGCATCTTTAACAAGCGAGATCCGATTTGCCATGTGAGCCAACGTGAGATCGCAGATGGAAGGTTGCGTGATGCTAGTGGATGAGCATAAATAAAGCGCCAAGTTCTCAGAAATGATGTAATCACAGATTTTATATTTATTCCGAGAGAGGGAAATCCCTTTTAGGAAATTCTTATATAGCAATTGATTCCGTTTGACAATTCGATGGCGGGGGAGCCCATCGGAGCGTTAGGGTACGCCCAGAGCATCCCGTAGAGCCTGTTCGCTAATGCCGAGTCGTCTGGCAGATGCGGCTAAATCGGGAGGCGGAGGCCCAAGTGCTTCGCGTAGGGTCTGTGCGCTGATGCCGAGTTTTTGTGCTGCCACCTGTAAATCGGGATGATGCATCGGTGGTCTACCATTGGGCGGACGTCCCATCATTCCCCCAGGGGGCGGTCCACTGATCGTCATCACATCTCTCATGTTGTACTTGCCGCGCATGCAACCCACAGTATAAGGAAAATCCCAAGTAGCGTGATAATGGTACATCGATACTTGCTTGCCATCCCAATCGATCGCGTGGGTATGTCCATGGCATTCATCTAGATCGGCACTCATGAGCATTTTGCCATTTTGTCCCCGCCGACCGTAAATTCCAAATCCATCTAGGCTATAGCCGACCAACGTGGAATGACCGTTGCTTAGGGTGGCATCGGGGAAGCAAGTGGTGAGACTATGGTAATGATAAACTCCTGAAACTTGCGGATGTCCTTGGCAGGAATCTTGGGTCTCATGGGCAACGGCGTCTCGACCCGGTGCATCTAGGGCATTGAAGAGAACGGAACCTGTCAATAGAATGCCAACTGCTCCCGGCGTACAGGATGGCTGTGCTGCCAATTGGGGATTGATAGGTAAATCCACGCGCATATTCTGGGTCGCAATGCTATTGGGGTTGCGATCGAATTGATAGGCATCATCGGTGCGACGGATAGGATAGGTTCCTGTGGGATGGTTTGGCAAATCGTTGGTCGCAAATATGCGTTTGTCCCCTTGAATTGTCATTTTAAAGCGGTAGGGCCAAGTCACTGCACCATCGACAACGGCTTTGGCAGTTAAATCGTAAGTGCCGTCCTTCTTGATCCAAGTTCCATCACGGAAGGCCCCACCAGCATCAGCTTCTATATGGCACGGCCAAATCCATCCTATCTTTGGACTGCGGGATAACTTGCCATCGCCTAGGGGTAAGTGGGTGAGATCGACGCGATCGCCTTGGGCAACTAAAGCCGATTGAGGCGTAGAATTTGCATGGAGCGTGACAGAACTGGCTGCGCCTAGTTTGTGAAAGGCAAGAATTAGCAAGATAACAGCGATCGCAAGTCCAACAAAATGCTTTTTCATATGTTTGCGTGCTCCTATATGGAAATGCGATCGATCTGCAATGACCGCTAAGTTCTCAAGCTTTTACCATAACCGAAGTTTGTCCACTTCGCAATTTGTCATACTATTTTCAAAAAAAGATGCAACGAATCTTTTAAAAAAACACTCTGCACGGAAATTCAAAACTCGATCTATTGGGAATTTAAGAGCAATTAGTATCGCCCATCAAGATTCAGAGCTTCCATTGTAGGTCGTTCTAAGAAGGTGAGATTTTTCGCGATCGGAGTAATTTGATTTGCAGACTAGATCTGAGTTTGTCGGGTTCAGATAAATTACGACTTGCCGCATTACTTTATTGGGAATCTTCTTTGGGTGTGAGTCCAAGATTCTAAATGGAATTTATGGATCGGCTTTGGTTTGAAATTCTAAATAAAGCGTTTATACTTGGATTCATCCTGAGTGTATCAATTTCTTTGGCAGATGTTATGCGATTCCAGCCACACTTTCCTTTATATTTCCTGTTGCTGACCTCGTTAGCATCCTGCCAAGGCACAGGTTTTGGAGGAATTGTCGAAAGTGCGATCGCGCCTAAACCTGCTCAAACAGAGAGTATCACCCTACCCACAGACTTTCCCGCCGATATTCCAATCTTTCGGCAGGCAAGCTTACAAGACTTGCAGCGATCGCCCCAGACTGACTCGCTGAATGTGACTTCCCGTTGGCTGATTCGCGAACAACCAACGCAAGTTACCCAATTTTATCGCGATGCCTTAAGCCAAAATGGTTGGCAGGTCTTGCGCTCGAGCGATCTAGTCAATCAAACTCCAAATCAAGGCACTTTCCTAGCCGAGCGCAACGATCTCCTAGTTACCGTCGCCGTACAACCGATTCCTGAAGGCACGAGTCTCTTGTTGCAATATGTACGTCTGCCCCAACCAGTTGCCAATAATACACCCAATAATCTCTCCAGCAACCTCAATCAACTTTCCAATAATTTTTCTAGGAATACAATAGACGTCACAAATTTCTCGATTCGTCTATTTGGGTTGACGCGTTCTTTCCCCAGACTCAATGGGCAATCGAATTCGCAAACTAATTCCCAAATACTAAGTCAGAACCTGACTTCATTTCTACCCAGCGACCTAGAGGCTGCGCCTGCCTCTCTACGTCCCTTTGTTAAGGACATAAGTCAGCTTGGCATTATTGCCCCCAAATCGCAAAACAACTTTGAGCCCAATCGCACCATCTCCAGACGCGAATATGCCCGCTGGTTAGCCATGACGAATAATCGCATTTATCAAAATCGTCCTAGCCGCCAGATTCGGTTGGCACAGGCTGCTAGCGATGCACCCACATTTACAGATGTTCCGCGTAACGACCCCGATTTCAGCATCATTCAAGGCTTAGCGAATGCAGGCCTAATTCGCCCCAGTGCGGATACAACCAATAATACGGCTAATCTTTTCCGCCCTGATGCCCAGATTAGTCGAGAGGAACTGTTGCAATGGAAAGTCCCCTTAGATCTGCGTCGCCCTTTACCAAATGCTACGGTCGAATCGGTAAGTCAAGCCTGGGGATTTCAAGACAGCGATCGGATTGCACCAACAGCCCTTAGAGCAATTTTGGCAGATGCCCAAGCAGGCGATCTATCAAATATTCGTCGAAGCTTTGGATTTACGACGTTGTTTCAACCTCAAAAGCCAGTGACGCGGGCTGAAGCAGCAGCGATCCTCTGGTATTTTGGCACGCAAACCGATGGATTGTCGATTCAAAATATTTTGGAAATAGAGAAAGCCACCACCAATCCATCGAATCCTTCTTCTAATAATACTTCTGTAATCCCTTCACCCAATCCTTCCTTAAGCCCTACCCCAAGTTCTACAGTTCGTTAAGATTCATAGCCTGATTGTTCATGTGTTTGCAGACAAAAGCACTGTTTTTTTCTGGTCTACAAACATGTCTAAGGAAACTAAGGTTGTAGGCGCACGCTGGTATTGCAACGCAAGTTCAATGCTAGTCCCAAAAAACATCTTAATTAAGCTTGCTAAATCATGAACATTTTTTAAAAGTTAAAGCGAAATCATACGCTGGCAAAGCGGTATAGCCCGTAGCAACCCAAACATAAAGCGATCGCAATATGAGCACACAAACTCACCTAAATTTTGTTGCCCCTTGGCGCGCACCTGATTTACTGCCACTCGATATCAGTGTAAGTATCAGCGATTCCCTTAGGGATGCGTACCGCCGCATCGGGACGACATTTAGAGACATCGAGAACTTGTTACTTGTCTGTACCCATGAAGAAATTTCTAGTTTTTGGGTTGCTTTACAGAGTATGAGAACCACCCTCCAGCAGTATCGTCCTGATTTATGTCCTCCAGAGCTACCAAGGTTTCTGCAAAAAAGACGCACGCGCAGAAATATCACCCGCATCCTGGTTACGCTTACTGATTTAGGTTTTCGCAATCTGATTTCCCAATCGAATAGGAACCCGATCGACGGAATCCCCAGTAGTGCAAAACCTCCTAATCAGCTACATCCCAGCTAATTTTGCTCCAATTTTAGACCGATTCCTCCGAATAGCTCACCCAAATTTTAGACTTCCAAAATTAGATCAGGAGATTCCCTATGCAAAGCGATGCTCATCCTACCCCATCCATCCACACTCACCGCTTTAATCCCAATTCCAGTCCCTACATGAATTCCAAGGTTGTTGAATTTTCCCCTCAAAATGCTCAGGCTGAATATGTCTTACAAGAGATTGAAAACTTGGTTGGGAACTTTACCCCAAACGAATCAGAGGCTTTTTGGGTAGCCGCCGATCGGATTAAATCTCGATATCGCATTGCCTCATTCATGAGTGAAATTGAGGCTTTACTCGTTGCCTTTACGAGTATTAATGATGAGGCTGATGTCTTAAAAGAAATTGCTGAGAAGGTTAAGACATACGGTAAAACCGAAAGAATTGAGAAAGATGAGAGAACTGAAAGAACTGAGGAAACTGAGAGAACTGAGTGGAACGATTCCTCTTGGGATACATCCCGTCGCAAACCAGAAATTCCTAGCTTTTTAATTCAAAGAAGAGACATCTATCGTGGTTGAAAGGATGGGAGTAAACCTGAAGATTTGATATGAGAAGAATTGGGAGAAGAACTATTCTTCAGGTTGGCGTAGGGGCAGCTCTCACCGCGATCGCCACGCAATATACTGCCCGTGCCCAAGCTCCCACAGGTAAGATCTTTATCTCGGCAGGACGGGGTGGTTTTGAAGGAGCATTACGCAACCCCGGGGCGGAAGTTGGGGGGACAAATGAAGCGATTGAGATGATTGCTACGCGAGATCTGATCGTGGCGGAGCTGCGATCGCGTGGGCTCGCGGTCGAGGCTCCTGATGATACCCTCAACTCCGTCAGCACGATTGAATGGATTAACGCACGCGGCAATATGCAGGATGTGGCATTAGAGATTCGGATGGGGGCAGTGGATAACCTGGACATAAGGGGAGCCACCGCGTTTTACATTGCCTTAAATGGCGATCGTCGCCGCCAAGCCGAACAATTGCTCAGTGCCCTCGTTAAACGCGTCCCACTTTTGCTCAGTCGGGGTGTAAAACCTGACACAGAGGCTTCTTTGGGAAGACTTGCCTTTTGTCGCGATCTAATTCCTCAGTCACTATTAGTTGAATTAGGCTTCCTGACAAATTCTCAAGATCGTAGCTTATTACAAACGCGCCGTCGTGATTTTGCTTTGGGTTTAGCGGATGGTCTAGAGAAATGGTTGCGATCGATTGACGCTTTACAAAACAACCCCACCGTTGTGACTCCCACCATAGAGCCTGAAGAGACATCGCAAGATAGTTCCACGACAAATCCTTCCACATTACCACCCGATCGGACATTCCAACAGGCATCCCGTCGAGCTTCGAGTGATGGATCGTCCGAGCCTGATGATTTACCGATTGTTACTATCCAAATCAACGGTCAAATTCAACCACAACGGGGCATTATCCTGTTTGGCAATGCCTACATTCCTGAATTGCAACTGGAACTGTTGGGACTGACCGTTCAGAAAACCGCAAACATTCGACGGATCGTTTATCGCAAAACTGTCTACGTCCAAGCGATCGCCCTGCGCGATCTGAGTATTTCGATTTCCTTTGATTCTCTGCGGCGTATGGTAATTCTCAAAACTGTGTTAAAGGCTTGCAGCGGTCAAATCGATCGGATTATGGAAAGTGGAAATACCTCAGAAGCACAATTGCTTACTTTCCTCAAGATCAATCAGGTTCCGATCGCTAAATATGGCGAGTTGCCCAAAATCTATCGAGAGGAAGCCGCGATCGAAGGGGTAAATCACGACATTGCCTTTTGCCAAATGTGTCTAGAGACAAACTTTTTGCAGTTTGGCGGTGACATTTTGCCAGAGCAAAACAACTTTGGTGGCTTGGGGGTAGTAGGTGGTGGACTGCATGGCGATCGCTTCCCCGACCAGAGAACGGGGGTGAGAGCGCAGATTCAGCGATTAAAAGCCTATGCCAGCACGGCTCCGTTGGTCTTGGCAGTTGTCGATCCGAGATTTCCTTACATCACACGCGGAACCGCACCCCTCTTAGGACAACTTACCGATCGCTGGAGTCTCGATCCTAACTACGATCGCCGCATTATGGCAATCATCAGGCGTTTATACGAATCCGCTGGCATTCTCTAACAGATCTAGGAATCTGGCATCCTGTCGCAAGCCAGCAAACGCAGGATTAGTCCTTGCAGAGCGACCATAAACGGCAGGATTGCAATCGATCGCAGACTTGAGATTCGTCAAGGCCAGTTCCACCTCGGACTGAACCGCATAAATACAAGCCTTGCTAAACCAAGCCGCAGCATAGTCAGGCTTTAGGGCGATCGCCTTGTCCCAACTGGCTATCGCCCCGTTGTAATGCTCTAGATTGCCCATGGCACAGCCACGATTAAACCAAGCCTCCGCAAAATTAGAATTCAACGCGATCGCTTTGTCCCAACTAGCGATCGCGGCTTCGTAATCCCCTAAGTTACCCAGAGCAATGCCTCGGTTGTACCAAGCTTGATGCAAGTCAGGTTGTAACGCGATCGCGCGATCGTAGCTATGTACGGCGGCTTCGTACTGGTCCAGATCGTTAAGCGCAATGCCCCGATCGTTCCAAGCTTCGGCAAAATCTGGCTGAATTTCTACGGCTTTGCTAAATGAAGCGATCGCCGCCTCATACTGTCCGATCTTGCTAAGTTTAATTCCCTGCTGAAAGTAAGCTTCCGCACCGAAATTTGACGCCGAAAAGGGGGATAATGGACGATCTGAGGGGGGCATAGTCATGTCACATGAAGCTTTCTAGATGTAAAAATGATACAGACATACATTACTCAATTTGTACTACCTGTCATAATTTGGTTCGCGATCGCTTGGTTTATATGCGATGCGATCGACTCAGTAGTGCGAGGCATCAAGCGTATCCAATATTTACATCAGATTCCTTGCAGTAATTGTGCCTACTTTACAGGGAACCATCACCTCAAGTGTCCGCTCCATCCTTCCGAAGCCCTGACCGAATCAGCAATTCGTTGTCGAGATTTTGCCCGTCATTAGAGATTTATACGATTTGTCCGCAACTCTCAACATGAGAATGGATATAGTTTGCCTTATAAGTGGTTTCATAAATATTTCGCTAGGATATACTTAAACCAGATATTGAGGACGAAAGCATGATGGATTTCAAACTGTGGGGAGGCAAGTCTTAAACAGATTAAACAATATGTTAAGAACCAAGGTATTGACTGTGCTTCCCCATACGTCTAACCTTCAGTATAGTGACTGTACTTTTGCGGAGGGTTGATGGGCTACTCCTTCTTCAATTTGTCCGATCGCTAACAACCCACAATTTCTGAGTTATAAGGATCGATAACTAATGAGCCCAGAATTTGATTTTTTACCAAACCTGCCAAAATCAGATTTAGACGATCGCACCTTTCAGGATTTGGTGAATGAGTGTCTTTTGCGAATTCCACGGTATTGCCCAGAGTGGACAAATTACAACCCTAGCGACCCTGGTATCACTTTAATCGAGCTATTTGCTTGGTTAGCCGATCAAATGTTGATGCGGTTTAATAAAGTCCCTCGCCGCAACTATGTCGCCTTTCTAGAATTACTGGGGATTCGGTTATTACCCCCTGCACCCGCTCAGACCGACGTTACATTTTATCTGAGTGCCTCCCTACCTGAAACCTATGTGATTCCTGCCGCCACAGAGGTGGCAACCATTCGCACTGAAACTGAGGAATCGGTGATTTTTAGTACCGATCGACCCTTAGCCATTGCCAAGCCTACGATTAGACATTTACTCACCGCCGAAACCGTCGAAACCGTACCTCAGGTTTTACGCGATCGACTTACAGGTCTGTGGTCAGAAGGAATCGACGAAGGGTGGGAAGGACCAGAATTATCGATCTTTAACGATGAACCCCGTGCCAATAATTGCTTTTATCTTGTGTTTGATACAGAGCAGCCGACGGAAGGCAATGTGATTGCTTTGCAAGTAAGAGGGGAAGCTGCCACCTCAACGGGGATTAACCCTGATATTCCGCCACGACACTGGGAAGCTTGGAATGGCGTCGTCTGGGAACCAGTTTTATTGCGAGAAACCGATGACCATACCAAAGGATTTAGTTTCAGCGACCAAACTCGTCAAGGTGGTAGCCCTACACAAGGAGCAGAGGTGATTTTACACCTGCCTCAATATTGGCCGGTCACACAATTTACCAACTATCGAGGTCGCTGGATCCGTTGTATCTGCACGCCCCTAAAAATCAATCAACCAGGGTACAGCCGATCGCCGCGCATTGTAGGCTTAAATGTGCGCTCCATTGGAGGCACGGTCAGCGTCACGCAAAGTAGTGCTGTAACCAACGAAATCGTCGGTGAGAGCAATGGCAATCCCGGGCAAACCTTTGAGTTGCTGCAAACACCAATTTTACCCAGAACCGCCGATGAGTATGTCTTGGTGACACCACCGATGGGGCTACCGCAAATTTGGCAAGAAGTATCAGACTTTTCTAACTCTGGGTCTGAAGATTTACATTATGTACTTGACTCCCAAACAGGTGTCATCCAGTTTGGGCCTTTGGTGCATGCCCCCAGTCATTTGCAGTCCCAAATCGTGCAACGAATGCGCTTGCAGGGTACACCCCTTGAGCGAGTCGAGCCCGACGCCCTATCAACCGACAGTCTAGCCACAGCCGTTGCGGGGCGACAATACGGTGCTGTGCCCCCAAAAGGTGCAACGATTGCTATGGCGAAATATCGCACGGGTGGCGGTTTAAAAGGCAATGTTCAGAGAGGAACAATCCGCTTTTTAAAAACAGCGGTTCCCTATGTTGCTAGCTTGATCAATCATGTCTCTGCCTACAATGGTGCCGATGCCGAATCCCTTGATGATGCTGCCATTCGCGTACCCCGGCTGTTACGCACTCGCAACCGCGCTGTCACCAAAGAGGACTTTGAAACCTTAACCCTCGAAGCGGGTAGTGGGGCGATCGCTAGGGTAATGTGCCTGACCGCCAGTCGCAAAGAAGATGCAGGTATTGTGCGGCTTCTGTTAGTGCCCCAAGTCAATACCGAAGCGATCGAACTAGGCGATGGTATCGATCCCGATCGGTTGGCATTGAGTCCCCAATTAAACGATCGCGTTGTGAGCTTTTTAGACGAACGCAGGCTATTGGGCGTGCAGATTCGCTGTAGCCAGCCCGATTATGTTGGGGTATCGGTACAAACCGAAATTTCCCTCGATCCTGAATATCGCAATCCCCAAGCTCAACAGGAAGTCGTAAATAAGCTGCAAGTGGCGCTCTATCGATTTCTGAACCCGCTAACGGGAGGAGCGCAAGGCAAAGGCTGGGAATTTGGTCGTCCTCTCTATCCTTCAGATATTGTCAAGCTTTTACAGACCGTTAAAGGCGTGCGTTACCTAGGCACCGTGCAGCTATTCGAATTACGCCTACAAGAGGAAGGTTGGGTGAGAACATTACCACGAGAACCAATTATCGACCCAGGGCCTTTAGGATTGATTTGCTCCTGGCGTAATAGTCGTCTGCGTTCTAGCCATGTAATTAGCGTAGTTTAGTTGCATTTATTTTTAAGTTACTTTCCTTACCCATTTTTGCTCCTATGACACAAAAGAGTGAACTGCTTCCCCTTAGCCTGCAACTCCTGCCTATGCAAATGCCAGAGGCAAGGCTGGGCAGTGATCGCGACTATCTTGGTGAAGGTTCCAACATCCTCAATGAATCAGCGATCTCTACATCGGTGAGCTGCAACTTACTCCTGCATCCTGGGGAGTTTAGTGAAATCGTGGTTAAACTAGAGAATCTAACCAATCGGTCATTGCAACTGAGTTTGCGCATAGAAGGGGACTTTCCCCCACATTGGTGTAGCATCGGAATGGAAGGGAACGAACTTCTCCCAAGGGCTCAAATGGAATCGGTTTTGCATTTTCAGGTTCCGAGCGATTTTTTTGAGGCACAAGATGCACTTCCCCGAAATCAAAATTTGAGACAAACCTTAACCTTAGACTACACAGGTCAACTCTTTGTCTATGCCAATCAGCCCAATACCAATCCTGTGCTGGTAGATATTGCGCCCTTTAATCTTTACCTTCGCCCGCATAGTCTTTATTTAAACTTCTTACCTGATATTTATCGGGATATTGATTTCATTGGTCGATTGCTCAAGGTTTTTGAACAAAGCTATGAGCCCTCGGTTCAACAGATGGATGCGTTATGGGCTTATCTAGATCCGCTCACGACTCCTGATAACCTCTTACCTTTTTTAGCTCACTGGGTAGGATGGCAGTTTATTCCCACGCTCAGTCAAGAACGACAGCGATCTTTGATCAAGCAAGCGATGGAGATTTATTGTTGGCGAGGCACGCGCAAAGGACTGCGTTTCTATTTACATTTATTTACGGGGTTACCGCTTGACGACCATCTTCCTGAAACTGAGAAGCATATTAGTATCACAGAAGTGAGCGGCAAAGGATTTTTAATGGGAGAGTCGAGTATCGGACAAGATACGATGGTAGGGGGAGGGAAACCGTTTCATTTTATTGTGCGAATTCATAACGATCTGCCTACTTCCCTAGACCGCAATCGCATCATTGAGATCGTTGAGCAAGAAAAACCAGCTTTTTGTACCTACGAACTTTATATTACAGGAGCTACCCTATGACGAAGCCCTATTCTTCCCCCGAGATAAAATCCTTTGAGCGGCTCCAAGTCACAGATGGTCTACTGATCAATAGCGATCGCTGGCAGTTAGCCCATGAGTATCACCGTCAACGGCAAAATACGCAATTTCAGGCGCTGTTTGAGCCAGGGATTGTCTGTGGGTTGGGCGTATGTCCGATCGCAGCACCTACGGAAATTCCTGCCAAATTCCGAGATGGTCGTTGGGTACAAATTCAACCAGGCATTGCGATCGATGTGTTTGGCAATTTTATTGTGGTTCCTCAACCCCTAGATTTTCGTATTGCTTCGGAGGCGATTGCTGGAGATACGAGTACGGTCTTTTTAGTCGTCAGCTATGTCGATCCTGATAAGCTCAAGCGCTCCAATACTTCGAATGGGAACGATCTCCTAGTTGAAACATTTCGAGTAAATGAGAAAACGAGTCCTCCCAGTGATGCTGAAATTGAAGTGTGCCGAGTAACGCTACAGACAGGAGCGGTTACCCTGCAAATTCCTAAGGATTTATGGAATCCGACTTTTAGCGAATTAGATTTGCGTTTCCGTGCTGCTGCCCGATCGCGTCCGCAGGCAATCGTAAATGTTGCCAGCCTGATTGATAGCGATCCTACCTACGATCGCGTCATGACAGAAAACCTTTCTTGTTTGCTGCAATCCATCCCAAGTTTATACCCTGCGATCGCGGCTTCTGATAGTCTTGGACGCATTGATGGACGTGCACCTTTCCAACCTGCCGATCTAGCTACCTATGATCTGATTTATATGACGAGTCAGCAGTCTTTAAAGTTGATCGATCTCCAGATGCTAACGCTCAAAAAGTATCTAGAAGCAGGGGGCACTATCTTAATTGAAGCTTCGATCAAAGATACCAAACTTGAAGAGTTGATGGGGATTCAGAAGGAACTTCAGGATGCGATCGCCCGTTTAGAAAGAAGCCTCAAGGCAAACCTCGGCGAGGCAAATTATGGCAGTACTGATGGCGATGATTTAAACAGTCTTAACAATGAGCTAGGGTCAGAATTGTCAGCGATCGAAACAGAGCTACAGGAACAAATCGCTGTTTTAACCAAAACCTTTAAGGACTACGCCGAGCAGCTTGGCACACCCTTAGAGGAAAACCGCAAGCATTCTTTACGAATCCAGCCATTTCTGTTCTCAGGGCTACCGAGAGTGCAAGGAAATCCCATTCGCTTGCTGGTGGGTGGCGGGATTGTATTTGTGATTGGCGATCTGTCCTCAGCTTGGGGAAATACTGACGATCTAGAGTTACCTCGCGAGACCATTCGCTCTGCCCAGGAGCTAGGCATAAATATTTTGCATTTTGCCAAACAACGACATCATTTGATCCAATCCATGCAAAAAGACCCGAAATATGCTCCTCAAGAAGCCCCATCTACTCCGTCAAAACGTAGACTCACCAATCTATTTGACAAATTGACTTAGGGAACCTTTTTGTGGAGGAACGATCGCGAAATGCAATGGAGTTGTCTTGCGTTGCGGTAGAAACAGTTACAGCAGTTTTCGAGCCAATTCACCTCGAAACTGGGTCGCAGGGCGTAGCGCCGCATTGGGTTTTAGATTTCTGTCTGTGGTGCTTTTGAAGTTGCAAGTAGGTTTAATGAGATTCCAAACACTAACAATCAAAGCGCTTAAGCGGATCTACGCTGAATTCAGATTATGGTGTTGGCACATCATGGGGATGTTTCGTAAGTCCGTCACCGTTTCTACCAAACAGGGGGTATTCACGGTCTGGTTGGCAGATCGTGCGATTAGCAGGTGTTTATAGAACCCATTTGAGATCTTAAGAAGTGGCTGCAAGTCTCTTCAGCATTAGC
>NZ_JAZBJZ010000074.1:0-25621 GCF_036349135.1 Tumidithrix elongata BACA0141 | reverse complement strand
TTCTCGTGCCTTTCTGTTGCTCTTGCCTTGCTGCCGATTAGTCCAAACTAAAGTAGAGTAGACCTCTCTCCTAAATGGGTGGTGAATTTGAGGATAATGTTTTAGGCGGGGGATTGAATTTGATATCGCAAAAATAGTTCGTCCTCATGGTGGTAGAGCGATCGCAACTTCAGCTTAGGTAAATCGCCTGTTCCCATACCATAGCCCGCTCCTGCGATCACAGATGAATTTTCCACGCCACCCACAAGACGGGGCGAAAGGGTGAGAAATAACTCATCACACCATCCCTGAGAAATGAAGGCATAGTTAAGGGAGGGACCACCTTCAACTAGCAATCGTCGCACGCCAAACCGAGTAAATAATATGTGGAGCATTTCTCCTAAATCTACTTCGCCTGAAGCTGCCTCACCATTCGCACTATACGAAGTGTCATTCAATAATTGCACCACGATCGCCTTTTGAGACAACTGCCGCTCCACTGATTCCAGAGCAGATCCTCCTAAAAACACCACGCGCAAATCTCGACCTGCTGCCCAAAACTGGTGCTCTGCGGGTAGATTGCCACGATTGCTCACCACAATTCCCAAAGGCTGAGGATGGTCGGGAAAATGCAGCGATCGCTCTTCTGCTAACTCCTGCGGAATAGTGGGAATAAATGGATCGACTCGCAAGGTTCCCCCACCGACCAAAACACCATCAACCTGCGATCGTAAGCGCTGCATTAATTTGCGATCGGGTCTAGAACCTAAACCTGTAAGTTCGCCAGCATGGGTAGTTGCCTTGCCATCAACGCTAGACACCATATTAAAGACAATGTAAGGTCTCGTACGCGGTTCGCCTAACTGAAAAAAAGGGACTCCATCTATAGAAAATCCTAGTTCTTCAAAGGTGTAGATTAAATCGTGGGAAGTATAAAGACCGTTGAACATATGTAATTACCCAATTATTGTTTCAACAGTTTGATTGGTTGACCTTCTGCCTGCCATGTTTTACCATCCTCGGAAATCTTAAAGATAGTTGGCTCGCTGTTTTGAGGTGGTTTCTGACCGTTGGCGGTTTCCAGTTGCGAAATCACCTTCCTGCTATCTGGCTTGCTATCTAGCCTGAGAATGCCAGTAGTTTTGACTTCCTGCTGATCCAGTTTTAGCGTAGCTTCAAAGGAACCATCGGGCTTAATCGACCACTTTCCAGAAATATCTTTAATGCCCTGCTTTTGAACTGCTTGCATTGCCTCGTCGCCAAAACTGGTCTTGTACTCTCCTGCCAAAGACTCCAAGGTTAACGGAGCAACCTTAACATCTGTCTTTGGATCGCTTTTGCTTGGAGTGCTGTTCGTAGAAGCTTGAGGTGTAGGGTTAGATGGGGTTTGAGGTTTTGATGAAGCTGCGACTGAGGTTGGCAGTGGTGAGGGGAGATTTCCTGAAGTTTGTTGACAAGCTGTAAGGATGGTAGCAAAAGAACTGATGGCAGCGATGCCAAGCAGCTTATGAGTAACTTTGGGCTTTAACACTTAACTGATGTACTTTAGGTTAGTTTAGAGATTGCTATACCTGAGATCATAGCGTAGGAATAAAATTACTGAATCTAGAGGGTTTTGCCAGAGCTTATCCTCAATCCCCTACAATAAAAAAGTTAGCTCTGTAAGTACAACGACCAATGGTAACAACTACCACTTCAACCAATACGCTCAAATATTCGATCGTCGGAGCCAAACGCTTCAGTAATTATTGTTTTGCCATCATTGTTGCTGTAGGCGCTGTGGGCTTTCTTTTAGCTGGCTTATCTAGCTTTTTTCATATCAATCTTTTGCCCTCGGCTGAGCCACTTCAAATCGATTTTCTTCCTCAAGGATTGGCACTCAGTCTGTATGGCATTGCTGGGACATTGCTCGATCTCTATCTATGGTTCATCATTACCATTGACCTAGGTGGCGGCTTTAATGAATTTAGTCTCGATACAGGCAAAGTCCGCATCTTTAGGCAAGGCTACCCTGGTAAAAATAACCAAGTAGATTTTGAGTATGCGATCGCCGATGTCCAAGCTGTGCGAGTCGAAATTCGGAATGGACTTAGCCCCAAACGCGCCCTCTATCTCAAAGTCAAAGGCAAAGGCGATATTCCGCTCAGTGAAGTGGGACAACCGATCGCTTTAACAGCACTCGAAGACAGAGCCGCAGAATTAGCCAGATTTCTATCCGTACCGTTAGAAGGGCTTTAGAATAACTTCGCTTTTCGGTGTTTGATTGCTAGTTCGTTTGGGTACGATCTAAATCAAGTTTTTTCGATTGATTCGATCGAATTTTCAAGACAATTTGTCTTTGACACTCACATAACAACGTTCAGTTTGGATTTTAAATAAATATGTTGCGCCAAATCATTAGCTGCTTTTTAGTTTTTAGCGTTTTGCTATTAACTGCCTGTAGCGATCCTGGATTGTCATCTCCACCCAAAACTACACAATCTACCGAAGCACAGGCGAAAGCAACCCCAACTAAAGAACCGGTAAAACCCCCTGTTACAAATAAGACTTCTGAACCAACCGCGATCAAGGTTCCATCAAATCCGCTTACTGCCAAACTACCACAGCTAAACGGTAGTGCCACTGTGCAAATGAAGCTCAAATCTGGAACCGTGACGATTGAAGTCGATGGAAATAATGCCCCAATCACCGCAGGTAACTTTGTTGATTTGGTCAGTCGAGGTGTGTATAACGGCTTGACGTTTCATCGGGTTGTCAAAGATCCTTCTCCTTTTGTCGCCCAGGGTGGCGACCCTTTAGGCAATGGCACGGGTAGCTTTATTGACCCAGTTACAGCGCAGCCGCGTTATATCCCTTTAGAAATTCTCCCCGTAGGTAAAAACGAAGCAGTCTATGGTGAGATTTTGCCAGCGACCAACAAACCTAAATTACAACATTCGCGTGGGGCGATCGCAATGGCGCGATCGCAAATGCCAAACTCAGCCTCTTCGCAGTTTTACTTCGCCTTGGCTGACATTTATTTCCTCGATGGTTCCTATGCCGTATTTGGTTATGTGACCAATGGCATGGATTTGGTAGATGGTATTCAAGCTGGCGATCGCATTGAGTCTATGACGATTGTCAAAGGTGCTGAAAACCTCAAACAGCCTGCTTAAGTAAATTTGGTTTAAGTTCCTATGAAATAAAATAACCACTTAGAATGAAGCGTCATCATCGCTTCGCCACAAAAAATTCAAATCAGCAAGCCCTCTTGTAGGAGGGCTTGCTGATTTTGTGCTTAAGAAATGTTTGTATCCCTTTGCATTTTTCAGATTCAGGATGACCATTCAAGTAACTTTCAGGCAGTCAAGTGTGTATGTATAAAGTTTAGGAAGTTAGCATTTTAGATTTAGATAGATTACCCTCAAATGTTCGAGCGGTAGTGATGGTTAATGGATCGCTTTTTTTCGATAGAAAATCTGTATTCTCTTTCTATCGTTAGAGGTTTGTGAATAAATAAATTTTGATATATTACTAAATATCTAACTGAATAAGCACTATATCGTTTGTTAACTAATATTGCTAAATTATCTTGGTATACAAGAATGAACGTCCCCAATCGTCCGATCGATCTAAAAATAAACTTAGATAGCAAACTTAGAAGCTAGCGAATCGTTTAGCTTTTACTCAGCTAAATGACGATGAGCAAATATAGAAAATTTCATGGCAAGTGCCTCTCATTCCTAGCTCTCAACGATTCTTTTTAATTAGAGATCGTGACTTAATCGATCGAATTTGCTCAGATGATTTACAATCATATTTAACTGAGTTGACAAACTAGATATATTTTTTCTTGTTTTCTTTTAAACGCCCAGTCTAGATTAATTGATTTAAATTGACCGATTTACAAATGAAGAGCGATAATAAATTAATTATCTAAAATGAGAAAAAAATATCTACCGATTTGTTGACCGACTATTATATCTAAATGATTTCTTCAATGGATCTATAGATTGAGTTCGACAATAAAGATTGGAGAAATTAGAATTTCTCAGTCTAGGGGTTCTAGCAAGAATTTCTAAATCGTAATTAGTAATATAAACATTCGCTGTTCTGAATTAGTGACATTATTGATAACGCCATGAGTGATATTGTAACTGCTCCTTTAACGGGGAAAGCACTACTTCAAAAAGTCAAAGAATTTAATCACCTCCCCAAGCGTGAACAAGCAAAACGCTGTGGGTATTTTTCTCGTTCCAAAGATCTGCAAGAACGCGTCAATTTGACCGAATTTTATGAAGCGGTTTTGGCAGCAAGGGGCTATCCGATTAATCCCGAACAGCCTAAAGACGGGCGTGGGCGCGAACCTACCTATCGCGTCAGCGTGCACAAAAACGGGCAGATCGTGATTGGATCTACCTATACGCGCTCAATGGGTCTCAACGAAGGAGATGAGTTTGAGATTAAGTTGGGTTACAAGCACATTCATTTGATTCAACTGACCGAGGAAAAAGAAGTTGAAGAAGATGAGGAGTAAGGTTATCGTTTATCGGTTCATAGAGTAGCTACTCTAACCTTCTCTTAACTGACAACTGACAACTCTAAAAAAGTGAAAGTAAAATAGCAGAGGTATTGATGTTTGCTCTTTGCCTTTTATTTTTGAATCTTTATGCAGCTTGTTGATACGCACGTTCACGTTAACTTTAAGAATTTCGAACCCGATCTTGAGACGGTTCGATCGCGTTGGCAAGAGGTCGGAGTTACCCGATTGGTGCATTCTTGCGTTACTCCCAGTGAGTTTGAGCAGATTCAATCGATCGCCGATCGCTTTCCCGAAGTTAGTTTTGCGGTTGGGTTACATCCGCTCGATACCGATTTAAACGAAAAAGGCTGGCAACCTTCTGTGGGCGAACAAATTCACAACCTTGCCAAAAGCGATCCTAGGGTGGTCGCCATTGGCGAAACAGGGCTGGATTTTTTTAAAGCAGAAAATAAAACCGCACAGATCGCTGGCTTTACCGCCCAACTCCAAGTCGCGCATACGCTCGATTTACCAGTAATTATTCACTGTCGCGATGCGGCGATCGCGACGCGAGAAGTTTTAGAAGCATTTAACGCAGAAACTTCCAAGCCCGTAAAGGGGGTGATGCATTGCTGGGCAGGTACTCCAGAGGAAACCCAGTGGTTCCTCGATTTGGGCATGTATATTAGTTTTAGTGGGGTGGTCACATTCAAAAATGCCAAGACCCTGCAAGCAGCGGCTAAGATCGTACCGAGCGATCGCTTATTGATTGAAACAGATTGCCCTTTTCTTGCCCCCGTCCCAGAGCGTGGTAAGCGCAACGAGCCCGCTTATGTGCTGCATGTTGCCGAGAAATTGGCAGAGCTGCGCGGTGAGCCTTTAGCCGATTTAGCCGCTCAAACCACAGCAAATGCTTTCAAGCTGTTTAACCTGTCTTAGGATCGCGAACTAAATTACCTGCAATTCTAATGATTTAGAGTCATTATTTAGAATGCCCATTATTTCTAATGAACAGCACCTTAATAAATCCACGATCCTTAACTATTAGGAATGACAATTAAAGACAACTAAATAAGTTAAATTTACCTCCCCCTGCTGCTGCAACCTATGCAAATTTATCTCGACCATGGTGCCACCACGCCGACTAGACCAGAAGTCATTGACTTTATTGGGGAAGTCATGCGATCGCAGTGGGGCAACCCTTCTAGCCTACATGCATGGGGTGAAAGAGCAGCCATGACAATCGAGCGATCGCGCTTGCAGGTTGCCAGTTTAATTGGGGCAGAGCCAGAGGGAATTATCTTCACTTCAGGGGGAACTGAATCTGATAATTTGGCGTTGTTTGGGGTTGCTCGTAATTATTGCGTCCCTCAGCATGCGATCGTTTCTGCCGTGGAGCATTCGGCAATTAGCGAACCCGCTAAATTTCTAGAGCAAATGGGCTGGGAAATTACCCGTTTGCCTGTCGATCGCATGGGACGGGTGCATCCCAAAGATTTATCTGCCGCTCTGCGTCCTAATACGGTGTTGGTGTCGGTTATCTACGCCCAAAATGAGGTGGGAACGATCCAGCCCATTGAAAAATTGGGGCAAATTTGCCGCAACGCTGGAGTCTTATTTCATACCGATGCCGTACAAGCCGCAGGACGCTTGCCGATCGATCTGCGATCGCTCCCGATCGATCTGCTGTCGATTTCCAGCCATAAGCTCTACGGGCCGCAGGGAGTGGGGGCGTTATATGTTAATGCCACTGTCAAGAAATTGTTACCTTTGCTGATGGGGGGCGGTCAAGAGGAAGGACTTCGATCGGGAACGCAGGCGGTTGCTGCGATCGCGGGCTTTGGGCTAGCAGCAGATTTGGCACAGCAAGAACTAGTTGGTGAATTCGAGCGCTTGATGGGTCTGCGCGATCGCTTATTCCATCAACTAAAGGATATTCCCGATTTAGAACCGACGGGAGATTATGATTTCGCCGAAAAAGGAGGAGGGGCAAATCGTCTGCCGCATCATCTCAGTTTTTGTCACCCCTATCTTAACGGTCGCCGCCTGGTCACCGCCTTAAATTTGGCTGGAATTGCCATCAGTTCGGGTTCTGCCTGTAGTAGTGGTAGCCTCGTCCCAAGTTCTACGTTACTGGCGATGGGCTTTAATCAAGCGCAGGCTCTGGGAAGTATTCGTCTCACATTGGGCAGGGACACGACAGAGGCGGATGTAGACTGGACGGCACTGGTTCTGCGACAGGTCATCGAGCGAGAATTGATGCGATGAGTTTAGTGCGATGAGTTTAGTGGATACGATCGCAGCGATCGCTACGGCGATAGTGCCTCAACAGGGCAGTGTGGGAATTGTGCGGCTTTCAGGTAGTCAGGCGGAAGCGATCGCCAAAACCATTTTTCACGCCCCCGGCAATCAAGCTTGGGAGAGCCATCGCATTCTCTACGGTCATGTGCGAAATCCCAGCAACTATGCGACTGTTGATGAAAGCTTGTTGTTACTGATGAAAGCTCCCCGTTCCTACACCCGCGAGGATGTCGTGGAATTTCACTGCCATGGCGGCATTATGGCGGTGCAACAGGTACTAAATCTCTGTTTAGAGCAGGGAGCGCGATTAGCCCAACCTGGTGAATTTAGTTTGCGGGCATTTCTAAATGGACGCATCGATCTGACCCAAGCCGAGAGCATTCAGGATTTGGTCGGGGCAAAATCGCCCCAAGCGGCTCAAACGGCGATCGCTTCACTGCAAGGCAAGTTAGCCCAGTCCTTAAAACTGCTGAGAACCAAGTGCGTGGAGATTCTGGCAGAAATCGAAGCGCGCGTTGACTTTGAGGATGATCTACCGCCTTTAGATCGAGATTGGGTGATTTCAGAAATTCAACAGGTTGCCACTTCTGCCCAACATATTCTCGCCACAGCCGATCGCGGCGAATTATTGCGATCGGGCTTAAAAGTAGCGATCGTCGGAAGACCCAACGTCGGCAAATCAAGTTTGCTAAATGCCTGGAGCCGCAGCGATCGCGCCATCGTCACCGACCTGCCCGGAACCACCCGCGATGTGGTCGATTCTCAACTGGTGGTGGGTGGAATTCCAATTCAAGTGCTGGATACGGCTGGTATCCGCGCCACAGAGGATGTGGTGGAAAAAATTGGCGTGGCGCGATCGCAGCAAGCGGCGCAAACGGCCGATCTGGTGTTACTGGTGATCGATGCGCAGACAGGTTGGCTAGATCGCGATCGCGACATCTACAACTTAATTCAAGATCGCCCTGTGATTCTGGTTGTGAATAAAATCGATTTGCTCTCAGATCGCAATGGAATGCTCACCGCTGAGTTTCAGCAAATTCAATTCCAGCAAATCGTTAAAACTGCTGCCGCCCATCAACAGGGAATTGAGGAATTGGAAGCGGCAATTCTCAACTGTGTGAATCAGACGAATTTGAATGCTGCCAATCTTGAGATTGCGATTAACCAAAGACAAAAAGCCTGCCTGCTCAGAGCCGTGCAAGCTTTAGAAAAAGTGCAAGAAGCGATCGCCGATCGCTTACCGCTCGATTTTTGGACGATTGACCTGAGAACAGCTATTCATGCGATCGGCGAAATCACTGGGGAAGAGGTGACAGAATCGCTCTTAGACCAAATCTTTAGCCGTTTTTGTATTGGTAAATAGAACGCTGATTATTTGCAAGGGGGAAGTTTTGCTTTAGCATCTCGAGACCCATCTTGACCGCTGCTACCTGAAGTTCCGCCGCGATCGACTCCTCCTGAGACAGGCGCAGGGAGCGAAGCCGTTACATTGAGCGCAGGCTTCTTATCCTTATCTGGATCGCAAGTATCGATATTAGAAGCAGTTTGGACTTCAGCAGTTCTAGCAGCAGCAACAGCTCCATCGGTTGGTGTGGTTGCAAGCACCCCAGTCGAAGCATTGGTCAAACTTGGATTAGCAGTAAACGACTGATCGGATACCAGAACCAATAAATTCGGTGGAATATTGGTTGCACCTAAACCGATCGCGCCTTCAATGCCACTGCCTGTAGCTGGAAGCGGATCGATCGCCCCACCTGGTGTGATTTTAGAAAACCTAAACGACGTATCTTTTGTAATCGTAATTGAGATAATTAATGGGTCGGAAGCTGCACCTGCTAAAATTCTTGGTTGGAGGTCATTCGGTAAAGTCAACTGAATTCTCCGAGGTGGAGGTGTTGATGCTGCATTATTTGGTTGTCCACCCGTAAAAGCGACAATACTCATTGGGATGCTATTTGCCGCACCTCCCTGTAAATTTTGAGGACCAGTAATTGGGTTAATTGCTCTAAAACTACCTGCACTGATTGTAATTGGACTGTCAGTCACTGGAGTGACACCGGCTGTATAGCCTGCTTGTAAATATCCATTCACAACAATGCTTCCATTGTTTGCAGTTAGCATTAAACTCCCGACATTTGTATTCGTGTCGTATGCCTCAATACTACCCGTAGTAATGTTCCCAAGTGCGCTCGTTAACACTACATTTGCTCCTTTGATCGCAGTCGCAAAATAGTTACTAGGTTGTGTGGGTGTAGTGATGTCATTCTTAGCGGTCAAGGTAACATTTCCACTTCCTGCAATGATTTTACCAAGGCTAAGATTTGCTCCTGAGATTGTCAGGTTACGGCTTCCAGTGTTGATTGTATCTGTAGATCTCATTGAGAAATTGCCAACACCATTATTATCGGCATCAGCCTTAAAAGTAATCGAACCACCTGGATCAAAAGAGAAAGTTAAAAATCCATCTGTTACAAGTGGTTGGATCGTAATGTTATTGGATGCCTCTAACAATACATTTGTCCCCGCAGCTATCCCTTCTAACTCTGACTCAAAGATCGTTGTAGGGATAGCATCACCAATGAGAACCTGTCCGTTATCGCCTGTGACATTATTCCCAAAAGCAGTTGTTAGAGCCCCATTATCGTCTCCATCGCTATTTCCATCTTGGATTGTGATGTTAACTGGATCGAGAAGTAGTGTTCCCTTATTTCCATTGGGGGCAAGCGTGCTAACGCTGCCGCGAAATACCAAGGTATCTTTCCCAGATACTTCCACAAATCCGCCATTACCTGTTTGAGTTCCACCCAGAGCTGAGATGCGACCGTAGAAAGAATTTTTATTGTCTGCCCAAGCAATTACACGCCCACCATTCCCACTATGCAGTGCATCCGCAATAATTGTCGAATCTAGACTGACATAGGTGAATTGAGCATTGGGGACAGTGCCTTTGCCTTGGTAGTCACCACCAATCAAAACCGTACCGCCACCTGTCAATCCTGAGGCATCGATCTTTGCCCCCACCAATCCGACATTCGTACCTAGAATATGAATCGTGCCGCCAAGTGAGGCAGAGGAAGAAACATCGAGATTGCCTGAAGCGATCGCTGTGCCAGTTTGCGTTGGAACTGCAACACTATTTGGCAATACCACTTGTCCCAAAGTATTGACAGATAAGCCAGTAACCGCAGCAAGATCGGGTCTGCCTGTAAGCAAAGTTGGGAGATCGGTAGCTTGAATTGGCTTACTATTGGCGGTTAGCTCCTCTTTATCAGCCACAGGTAGGTCTAAACTCAATAAGCTCCCTGTTTGACTGATACGAACGTACTTGCCATTCTCAACGGCAGCGATCGTGATTTTGCCCGTAGGTGCGGCGATCGTGCCTGTATTAATTACTGTTCCACCCACTAACGTGATACTCTGTCCTTCCTTAACCGAAAGGTTGCCAGCGTTGACGATCGCTCCCCCTGTTGTATTTGAAACTGTCCCTCCCACAGGAACGGGATTAGCAAAACCAAAACTATTCGGCGTTCCCGTAAGGGTTTTGATCGCATCCACACTGGTATTGATGCCAAACCAACCATTCCCAACCTGAATTCCATTCGCAGTTGTGGCGGTAAAAGCGGCGGGAACATTTAAACTGGCATTCGCGCCAAAGATAATCCCCGCAGGATTCATGATGTAGAGATTGGAGTTACCACCCGTGAGTTGAATTAAGCCGTTGATTACAGACGGATCGCCACCCACAACGCGACTGAGAATATTCTGAATGCTGGGATTTGAGAGAAAATTAGCAATTTGTCCCCGATCTAACCCAAACTGCTGAAAACTATGGAAAAGATTCGCACCTGCCTGTGTACCCCCACCGATATCAAATCTGTTGCCTTGTTGGGTAACATTTGTACCAAGGTCGTTGGCTGGAATAATTGACTGTGCCGAGGCTTGCCTAATTTCGGAAATTCCTGAAATTCCTACAAGTTGGGAAAGGGTAGCGATCGCAAGTAAGGGCAAGATGGTCTTATTCACAGGTATAGCTCCTCTCAGTTTGTACAATTTTACCCATCTAGCGGTTGTTTATCCTCAGCCTTTTAGCGGTGATTTAAGGAATTTATCAGAAATATCATGTTAAATTCATGTCAAACGCGGATTGAGATGCAGTTTGAGACAATGTTTACAGTCAACACTTTAAAACATACTTCTTCCGTTTGCTAGCAAAACTCCGATGGATCGCATTTAAGTTTTTAATCAGAAGCCGAAAAGTCAGACTGATAGCTAGCAGCCTGTAAGCGAAACATTTTTTCATAGAGACCTCCTAAGGCGATTAGTTCCGCATGGGTTCCAACTTCCACAATTTGACCTTTATCGAGAACCACAATCCGATCGGCCATTTGTACCGTAGAGAAACGGTGGCTGACGAGGAAGGTCATCTTCCCTTTGGTGAGTTGGCGAAACCTTTGAAATAGATCGTGTTCTGCGATCGCATCCACAGCCGCTGTTGGTTCGTCGAGAATGAGAATTTGGGCTGAGGTCATAAATGCTCTTGCCAGACCGATTTTCTGCCACTGTCCGCCTGAGAGTTCGATGCCACCCGAAAAAATTTTACCCAAAATGGTTTGATAGCCGCGATCGAGCGCCGCGATCGTATCCGTTGCTCCCGCATCGGTTGCTGCTTTTTGAATGCGGTCTTGATTTTCACGTTCCTTGAGATCGCCAAAGCCAATATTATTTTCCACACTCAGGGAGTAACGCGCAAAATCTTGAAATAGCACGCCGACTTGAGCGCGAAGTTCGCTTAAGTCAAATTCTTGCAAAGGAATATCGTCAATCGTAATCTCTCCTGCATCGATATCGTAAAAGCGCGTGAGTAGTTTGAGTAGCGTTGTCTTGCCCGAGCCATTAATACCCACTAAAGCAATACATTCATTGGGCTGTACCGTAAGGTTGATATTTTGGAGAACGGGTTCGCTTGCTCCCCCATAGGTAAAGCTGACGTTACGCAAAACCAATCCCGATCGCATTGGGATGGGGAATTTCTTGGGGAACTTCTCAAAAGTATGACTGACTACCTGCGGTTTGAGATTCAAAAACTCGAAATATTGGGAAACATAGAGGTTGTATTCATAAATGGTCGCGATATTTTGCAGAATTCCTTGAATCGCAGTTTGAGCCTGTTGAAACGCTCCTGCATACATGGTCAGATCGCCCACCGTAATCAGTCCCCGTACTGCCTGCCAAATCACCAAAGCATAAGCACCATAAAACCCAATACTTGCGACAATCCCAATGCCTACACGGGCTAATGCCTGTTGAAGTGCCAATTTCTTAGATTCTTGATTAAAGCGATCGCGAATCTCACGATATTCCTTTAAGAAGTAATCTCCCAAATTAAAGAGACGAACTTCCTTCGCAAAAGCTGGATCCGTCAAAATTTCGCCGAAATAGTCAGCCAGACGTTTGCTTTGGGTTTGGCGACGCAGCATCCAAAAGCGCCGACTGGAATAGCGTACGCCTACCCAAAAAGTGGGGAGAGAAGTTAAAAGTAGCAACACAACCACCAAGGGGCTAAACCGTAACAAAAGGGATACGAGCCCTGCAAAGCCAATCAGTTGTCCTGCCAGTTGTGTGAGATTCCCAATCACGCGGAGAGGATAAAAACTGCCACTTTGCTGCGCTCGGTTGAGCGTGTCATAAAACGCGGCGGACTCAAAATGGGCTAGATCCAATTTGGTTGCCTGTTCCAAGAGAATGCCATTGGCATAGAGGGAAAAGCGATCGCTGAGAACCTGCGAAACAAAGGCATTCCCCTGCTGAAGAGCCTCTTGGAGCAATGCCAGACCCAGCCCTAGACCAGCTAGCCCCAATAGGGGCACAATGTCTAAGTTTGACGTACCGATCGCATGAATCACGCGATCGACAATCAACTTGGTGACATAGAGCTGTGCCACGGGAATTAATGCCCCCATCACGGTCAAAGCCAAATTTAGCAATAACCAACCCGATGCTGCCTGCCAAACCAGCCGCATTAATTTGGGCATGTTGCTCAGCAAAGACGACAGTTTCGTCGAGCTAGGGGTCTGGGGGCGAGAATGATGCATAGGATTCGGGCGATCGGGACTGAAAAGGGGGAATTGTTCAATGTAGCAAGAACTTGGAGGCTACGCACTCTTAGAAAGTTGTATTAAAAACTTCTCATTACATAAATTAGCTGTCCCAGCAGCCCGATCGCTACAGTTCCAATCACCGCAAGCAGATCCTGTAATCCAGCGGGTTGAACTTCCATAATGGGTGGAACTTCTTTTAACCCCCGTGACATCATCGCCTGATAAATGCGTTCTCCGCGATCGTAGGTGCGAACGAACATTACCCCAATCATGTTCCCAATCACTTGACGTTGCCACGCGCGTTGTTGGGCATTTCCACGCCATAGTTTATGGCTGGCAAAGTTTCGCGAAGCCGCTGCCCGTCGCATCGCGTTAAATTCTTCAATTAAAACGCTGAGATAGCGATGCATAGATGCCAAAATCGCCACCAGTAGAGATGGCACTCGCAGCACGCGCAAAGCATGGAGCAGCATCGGCACAGAGGTCGTCATCGTTAAAATATTGAGCATGAGCAGAGATAGAAATGCTTTAAGTGCGACGCTTCCTAATATGGTCAAACCTTGGGTTGTAATCTGCAACCATCCCCAAGCCCAAACGACTTCACCACTTTTTTGAAACAAGGTTCCTAAAAGCACTACCCCAATAAAGGACGACTCGATCGCCAAACGCTGTAAAAGTTTCAGCAGCTTCACCCCACTGAGTGGGACGATCGCGCTCAGCCAAATTCCATAAAATAGCCAAGTCCACCAGTGCCCGTTGGGAGTCAAGGCGATCGCAAAAACTGCCAGAAACACGCATAGAACTCTTGTGGGAGGCGTGAGATATTTCCAAGAAGCGATGGGAAGATTGCTAGTCTGGCTCTCTTCGGTATTTAGATGAGATGCACCAATATGCAGCAATAGCATGAGCTTAAGCCTTTACACCGATCGCCTGTGGACACCCTATTCAACAGGTCGATCGGGTCGATCTGCTGCGATCGTCGCATCTTTACCCCGCACCGTTAGTTTACCAATGCCCAAGGCAATGCCAAATGTAGTTAACGTGCCAATTAAGCCAGCAATCGCTGTCGCAACTTTCTCATCGGGAATCCCTTTAACGGAATATTCTTCAAATACCGCACGGAAGGGTAACTGTTTAGCTGGTGTATTCTCTGCGGCTTTTTCTTCAAATTTTAGATCTTTAGAGACTCGATCTAGACCATCGGGATCTTTACTGGCAAAGGGAGATAAGAAGATCGCAATGGTTAATGCTACACCAAGCCCTGCTAGGGCAAAAATATGATTTTTTTTCATGATGGGAAAAAAGGTAAGAGGGGAGTGGGAAGATAGGTATTTAGTTCTTAGAGATAGATTCCAAACTATTCATTTTCCGCAACCAATGGACGATCGTAGAGTAGGTCGGGACGAGTACGCCAAATGAAACTGAGGGCAGCTAGGGTAATCAGGGCTTCACCAATACCGATAATTAAATGCCAAGACACCATCGCTACAAATGCTACAGCGAGCGGTACTGTCTCCGAAAAGCCTAATTCTAAAGCACATAGGATCGATGCAAGTACAACACTTGTCCAAGAAGCGATCGCGACACCAATACTCATGCCATACCAGGTGTTTCGACCAAACAAAAAGCGAATGCTGCGATAAAGGTAATAGCCCCCAAATGTGCCAATTAAGCCCATATTTACAACATTGGCTCCTAGGACGGTCAAACCACCATCTTGGAACATCACCGACTGTACGATAAAGACAACAGCCATCACCAAAGAACCAGCCCAAGGGCCTAACAAGGCTCCTGCCAAGGTACCGCCCAGTAAATGTCCCGATGTCCCACCGGGAATTGGGAAGTTAATCATTTGAGTGGCAAAGATAAATGCCGCACATACACCCATCAAGGGTACAGCCCGTTCTTGAGATTCGGCTTGTACCTTTACCAATGCCAGCGCAATCAAGGCGATCGCGATCGCCCAAGTCACCAAGCTGACGGGTAAACTCAAAAATCCATCTGGGATATGCATCGCCAGATGGATCGATAAAGCAGGATGAAACATCTGTACCTCTTAGTTCAGCTATCAGCGATTTGTTACTCTATCCTAATTTTTCTGGCGGATATTGTATAGAGTGCTTTACTGAAGTGTGAGGAAATCTCGATCGCGGATGGTTTGGTTTAACCTGCGATCGCTTTTTCGGGTTTTACTTCCAACTGCTTCACGCGTTCTTCTTCTGCCCAATAAGCAGTTAACTGCTCCTCAATTTGGGTGCGGACAATTTCGCGATATTCCATAAAGTGCTCGTTATGGGCACAGACAATCAAATAGTGCTCCCACACCGCAGGATTGCGTTTGATCACGCTAAAGAGATGATGCCAGAACTTCCAGCGGGTTTCGCGCTTGATCCCTTGACGCCATACAATAATCGCCAGTGCGCGCAGATCGATTAGCGTCGGTAACTTGGCAGGAACCTTAACTCTTGGCGCGCCTAACTTAAGAAAATAGCTATAAACGCGATCGAGATAGGCATTGGGTTCGTAAAGTTCGCAAAATGCTTCCACATATTCACGGGCAATCTCTTCGACGGGACGCGTCGGCACAAAGTTCATCAGGGTGGTTTGATTGAGGTTGCCATTGGTGCTGCGCAAGCGTCCTTCTTTTTCGAGACGATGCCAAAGCGCCGTATGGGGCAGAGCCTGTAACATGGCAAAGGTGGTGGTCGGAATACCCGTCAGTTCGGCAAAGCGCACGATGCGATCGCCTGCCCCAGACTTTTCCCCATCAAACCCAATGATAAAGCCTGCCATTACCCGCAATCCAGTTTTGGTGATTGCTTCTACGGCTTCTAATAGCGAAGAGCGCGTATTTTGAAATTTTTTGGTGAGTTGTAAGCTGTCTTCGTCGGGGGTTTCAATCCCAAGGAACACGGCATCAAAGTAGCAGTCCATCATCAGATCCATCAGTTCTTGGTCGGCGGCAAGGTCAACGGATGCTTCGGTATTGAAACGGAAAGGATATTCATGCTCCTGCTGCCAAATTTTTAATGCCTCTAGCAGTAACTTGACATTCCGTTTATTGCCAATGAAGTTGTCATCGACCATAAATACACCCCGTCGCCACCCTAGCTCGTAGAGGTAGTCGAGTTCGGCAAGAAGTTGTGCTGGTGTTTTAGTACGAGGTTTGCGTCCATACAGCACGATGATGTCGCAAAACTCGCACTGGAAGGGGCATCCGCGCGAGAACTGTACCGACATGGAGTCGTAGGCGTCAAACTCAAGCAGGTCAAAGCGGGGAACGGGCGTGCTCGTGACATCGGGCTTCTCTTGAGTGCGGAAAATGCCGCTGGTTTCACCCTTGGCGATCGCTTCCACAAACATGGGGAGCGTGATTTCACCTTCGTCCAAAATTAGATAATCTACACCTGCAGTTTGAGGAACCTCAGGCATAGAGGTGGGATAGGGGCCACCGCAGGCAACCCTCTTACCCCGCCGTTTTGCTTCTTGAATGATTGCCAGCAGGTCATCTTTTTGCACGATCATGGCAGATAGGATCACCAAATCTGCCCATGCCCACTCGGCTTCAGTAATGTTGCGAACGTTGCGATCGACCAGTTTAAATTCCCATGCTTGCGGCAAAATTGCTGCTACCGTGATTAACCCCAATGGAGGCAGCAAAACCTTCCGATTTACCAACTCCAAGATTTTCTCGTAAGACCAAAATGTTTTGGGAAAAAGCGGGTAAACCAATAAAACGCGCATTATTTTTTTGGGTAATTTGGGTTATCAACACAAGCAGGGGCAAGTTAACCATCGACATTAGGCTTCGTCTTACATAGCTGTTGGAAATCCAGTGCGAATATCCTCAACTAAACCGTCACGCAATACAATCTCAACTTGCATCATAGCAATTAGATTATCACCCTTGCTCAAAGGGAAAAAGCTATCTAACTGACCTTGGTTAACTTCTTGCTCTAATTCCAAGACTTGGACTTGGCTTAATTGTTGCAAAAGTTGATTTTTTTGCTCTAGAAATTCTGATTTGCGACGATTCACCTCAAGCCGAATTTCTTCGATTTCCCGCACGACATCGGGGCCTGGGGGCTTAATGCTTTGTCTTTCAATCTCGGCAATCATACGGGTACCTTGAGCCTCGATTTGCTGGATTTGCGCATCAAACTGAGCGATTTGGGCTTGAAGTTGCTGCTGCATTTCGTCTTTCCAGCGCGGTGTCACAATTACCTTGATGTTGGCTGTGCGCTTGAGTAAAAGCTGGTTAGAAAAATCTATAGAACCCATAGTTTGCATCAGATTAGGTAAACATCTTGTCAATAATATCTCGGTAACGCTCCGTTACAACATTGCGCCGAATTTTAAACGTTTGCGTCATCATACCGTTGGCGATCGCCATCGGTTCGGGCAAAAACGCAAACATGCCAATCCGATCGTTCACACTGTAACCAGGGCGGTTTTTTACCTCGCGATTCAATTCTTCCCGATATAGAGCCTGAACTTTCTGCTCGTTCTGAATTAGGGGTAATGCCTCTTGCAGTTCTGCCTCTGGTGGGATCAAACCTTCAGCTTTTAGGGTTTCTAAGTTGGGCACGATCAGTGCGCCCAATTGCTTTTGGTCTTGACCGACCAGGACAATCTGATCGATATAAGCGCTGCGGAGACAGGCGTTTTCAATGGATTGGGGCTCGATATTCTCTCCATTGGTGAGTACAATCGTGTCCTTGGCACGTCCAGTAATAATCAGATCGTCGCGATCGCTGACCCAACCCAGATCGCCCGTATCAAACCAACCGTCAGGATCGATCGCCTTGGCTGTCCCTTGAGGATTTTTATAATAGCCCTGCATGATCTGAGACCCACGCAGCATCACCAATCCCTTTTGCCCCACGGGTAATGGCTTTTGGGTATCTAGATCGACAATCTTGGTCTCAGTCTGGGGTAAGGGTTGTCCGTCAGCGCCCCGCAAGTTGCGATCGAGGCGACGTACATGGGTGATCGGAGAGGTCTCGGTTAAACCATAGCCTCCCAAAATCTGAATATTGACGATTTCGTAAAAATCTTCTAAATGGTCGGGAATCGAACCGCCCCCACTCACGATGATTTTAAATGCCCCACCCGTAGCTTCTCGCACTTTTTGATAGACGAGTTTGTCCCCTAATTTATGTAGCCCAAACAGCGCTACCATTTTGATGCCTGCCCACAGGCGCTGCCCCAGCGATGGGTGCAGATTTTCTAAACTCAAGCCCTGCACAATGCGACGCGCCAAAATGTACTGTAGGCTGGTTGCCAGAAAAAAGTTGACAAGTCGTTGCTTGCTGGCAGGCTGTTCGCGAAATTGCTTTTGAATGCCCTCATAAATTGATTCCCAAAGACGGGGTACAGCCACCATGTAATGCGGTTTGAATTGCTTGAGATCTTTTTTGATCGATCGCAGGTTGGTATAGGTCTGGGTACAGCCTTGCGAAAAAATAAAATACTCAAAGGTACGTCCATAGGAATGCCAAGTGGGCAGAATGCTCAGAACCCTCTCGCCTGCTTGGATTTGCACCACTGTTAACGCCCCATTAATTTCATAGATAAAATTGCCGTGGGAAAGCATTACCCCCTTAGGATTGCCACTCGTTCCAGAGGTATAAATCAGCGTGGCAAGGGTATCGCGGGTAATGGGCGGATTTCCTAGATCGCGATCGCTACCTTTTTGGAGCAGTTGAGAAAAATTTAAAGCGCCATCGGGGGGCGTTTCATCGGACAGCAGAATAATCGACTTGACAGGCAAGGTTTGTAGCTCTGGCTGAAGCTTTTTTAAGGTCGCCAAATCCTCGACTACGATCGCAGTGCTATCGCTATGCTCAATGATGTAAAGCAACTCTTGGCGTTCTGCCTGCGAACTGCGGGTGGCATCGGCGGCTCCGATCGCTAAAATTCCTTGATCGGCAATCAACCAGCGCGATGAGTTATCGGCAATCAAGGCTACCTTGTCCCCAAACTGAATGCCCTGCGATCGCAAACCCGCCCCGAAAGCTGAGATTTGTTCGACAACTTGTTTATAGGTAAGTCTGACTTCAGGCTTGGCATGGGCATCGATGACGGCGATCGTATCAGGATAGGCTTGAGCCGTTTTTTCCCACACTTGCCAGAGACTATTGGCATTAGCGTGATTTAACACCTTAGAGTTGTGCATAATTTTCGAGAATGTAATTGAAATCCATCAATTCAAAGTTGAAGTGCAAGCGATCGCGTAATTCCAAAATAGGTATTGTCTATTGACAGTCAGGCAGACTGTAGGACAAATCTCATCGGATTGCTGTAACTGAATATCAGTATTCTAGAAAAGGGCAATTTATGCAGCCATCTGTGTGCCACTTCTCAAACTATCCCATTTGGTTGGGATTCGCGGGTTTAGCTAGACGGTTTTAACCCAAGCAATTTTATGGATTTGGAAACCAAGCATATCTTGCTATTATCGGTTCTGAAAGTATTTAGCTCAGTTAAGCGATCGGGGAAGAATGTAGACCAATGGCAATCTCTAAAACAGTCAAAACTCGGCGAATTGTTGTCGGCATTATCTGTATAGCACTATTTTTTAGTGCTTTCTTTTTGGCGTTATATGCTTATCAAAACGATCTAACTCAACGCTCCAGTGGGTATAGCTTTGGGGTAGATGAAAAAGAGCCTAATCGGATCTCATTACCGATTGCTCTTTTAGCTGTAGACCCGATTAAAGGCGATCTGTCGATCCGAATTACCCCAATCCCCCATGGTAGTTTTGCGATCGGAGATACGGTGGCGATGAGTACCGATCTTAACTTCAACGTCAGTATCGAAGGCGGCAAGGGTGACATTCAACTTAAAAAGAAAAAAATTCCGCCATCCGTAGATGGCACGCTGAGTTTGTTTAACGGGCGTGTCACAGACTATCCCTTTGACACGCATGAAGCTGAAATTTATCTCTACTTTTCAAACCCCAAAGACGAGAAACAGAGTATACCTATGGAGGTTGACTTTATTGGGGCATTGCCAGGTTACATCATTGATACCGACATCATCAAAGGATTTGACTCAGCGGAAGAGATTGGCATAAAGATCAAAATTTCAAGATCGATTATCACCAAAGCTTTTGCCATGTTTATGTTAGTGGCAATGTGGATAGTACCTTTAGCAGTGCTAGTCATGGCTTTAGCAGTGCTGTTACAAAAACGTCCGGCTGAGATAGGCATGTTTGCTTACATGGGTGCTTTGCTGTTTGTTTTGCCTGCGGTTCGCAACATTCAACCCGGTATCCCACCTGTGGGAACGCTTACGGATTTCTTATCTTTCTTTTGGGCAGAGCTTTTGGTAGCGATCTCGCAAATGATTATCTTCTACTGCTGGCTTACCCGATATAAAGTCAAGGATTCATAAGTTATACAAGCATCTGCATAGTTTGAGAAACCAAGGGGGGCACAAGTGTAGCCCCCTATTTCTTTGGAATTTTGGGTACAGCCATGAGCCTCTAGTTTTTCCAAGCCCGCAGTTGCCAATAGACCAGCGCCAGCACACCAATAAGCAACACGATCGCAGCAGCAGCCGCATAGCCAAAGTCAAATAAACCAAAGGCTTGTTCGTAAACGTAGTAAACCAGAATATTTGTGGCATTGAGCGGTCCCCCACCTGTGACGACGTAAACCTGCTCAAAACTGCGAAACGTAAAAATTAGGGTAGAGATTGCCACAAAGACTGTCGTGGGGCGCAGTCCGGGCAGGGTAATATACCAAAACTTTGCCACTGGATTTGCCCCATCCAACTCGGCAGCTTCGTAGCGGTTTTGGGGAATCGCTTGCAATCCCGCCAAAAACACCACCATATTGAATCCCAATTGCTTCCAAATACTCAATAAAATTAAAACCAGCATTGCCAAGCTAGGGTTGTTAAACCAAGCAAGGGGAGGTTTGAGTCCCAATAAGCCATCGATCGCACCATCAGGTTGAAATAACCAACGCCAGCCTAAACCCGCTGCCACGATCGAAACCACTGAGGGCAAAAAGTAAAGCGATCGCAATACGCTCCGTCCGACAAAACTGCGATCGAGCAATACGGCTAGCACCAAAGGCACAACCACACTAGGAACTGCCGTGGCGATCGTGAAATAGACAGTATTTCCCAAAACCTGCCAAAAGTCGGGGCTTTGCACCAAGCGCAAATAATTATTTAGACCGACCCAGCGTACACCCGCTAACGTAAAGTGCCCTGCTGTAACGCTGAGGTAAAACAGATACAGAATGGGAAACAGCACAAATGCACCCAGCAATAACAAACTGGGTGCAAGAAATAACCAAGCTGAATTAGACTCGCGATCGAGCCAATTACTCAGCATTACCAGAGACCACGTACAGGTTCATCATATTTTGCTGGGGTAGTTACAGCAGGAGGAATAGTTGGGACTTCTGATTTCTCAACTACGATATCTTTTTTCTGATAGAAGGACATAGAGCCAACTACAGGAATGGTAGAGAAACAGCAAATGTCTTTGTACCAAAGACGCGAACCCCAACGCAAACCACGACTAGCAGGGCTCTCTACAGCAGAACAACCAACGCGGGTTTGACCATAGGCAAAATCATCTAACCCCAAAACAGCTTTATCATCGGTATCAACATATCCAGAGCCGAGTTTGCCTTGGATTACATTACGGTTGAAAAGAAAAGCTGTTTTACCAACCTGAAGGTCGTACTTTGAGAACATCCAATCGGGCACATAATAATCATTCAACTCTCCTTTATCGTTTTTAAACGTAACTATATTTCCAGGAGAGATTTTTTGAATGACTTGAGGAACAGTACTGTCTAGAAACACTTCTTCTGCTTGCGCGATCGCAGGTACCGCAGTAACAGCAACAGCAGCAAGAATTAACGAACCAACATGAATTTTTTTCATGGATTAATAGACCCCAACACCTAATCTACATCAACCACAAGAATATCACGAATAGCATTATTAGTCGTTAAAATTACGCTTAAAACTGAGCAGAGACATGGATGTTACGTCATAATTTGTCATTTACAATCACTTCTTACAACTTAATTACTATTTAATGCCATTAGTTCAGATGTCTGTCTTAATCAGGATTTAATTATTTGTCAAGTAAGTAAAATGGAATTGACAGGAAAATTGCATGTTTCTTTATGTAAACAAAGCATAGGAGGCACGAGTTTTTACGGATTGCAGAATTTGTATTTAAATGCTTTGCTCTAGTCCAAAACTTCAATCGACTGATTGAATTGATTGAATTCATCGATTGAATTGATTGAATTGGTTGAGTTTCTATAGCAATTCGTCATGATTCATTAGCAATGTTTCTCTGACTAAATGTTTCTATGGCTATTAGGAACGTAGAGGTAATTCATGAATTGCCCTATATACAAATCAAATCGGATTGCTATGTGACTCAAGTTTCTCTTTAGCAAAGCGACAGTCTAAAAACAAGCATTTCTCTAAATATTAAGTAATAGTTAAGTAGCAAAAATATTTATGAATATTCTAGAAAGCTTGAGCATGGCGGGTAAAACCCTTGCCACCAATCGATTGCGCAGTGGGTTAACCATGCTGGGAATTATCATTGGTAATGCCTCTGTAATTATCATGGTTGGTGTGGGCGAAGGAGCCAAGAAGTATGCCTCCCAACAGTTTCAGACGCTTGGTACGGATGTGATTTTTATCATCCCTGGTTCCGATAATGCGCGCCGCAATGCCATCAGTCCACCCAATCGCCTCGTTCTCGCTGATGCGGATGCGATCGCATCTCAAGTCCCAACTGTCCGTGAAGTTGCACCCCAAATCAGCAGTTCCGAACTGATTGTTTCAGTTCAATCTACCGAACGTGCCACGCTCATCGGTACTGTCCCCGAATATCAAACCGTGAGAAATGCCCCAACTTGTCTCGGGCGATTTTTTGCAAAGGACGACCTCAAGCGCAATGCTCGCGTTGTTACCATCGGCGCGGAGATGGTTAAGAAGTTATTTAAGAGCTATTACCCAGAGCCCAAAGACTCAAAAGAGAAAGTGGATGCATGCAAGCCAGTAGGAGGTAGCCCTATCGGTCAGCAAGTCAGAATTCGCGGTGCTAGCTACGAAATTATCGGCATCATGGATGCCAAGGGGGCTTCCCTAGGAACTAACCAAGACGATACGCTCTTTATGCCTTTCACGACGATTGTTGGAAATATTGTCGGACGTACATCACCTTACGGAATTGCGGTAACAGTGATTAATGTTTCAGCTAAGAGCAATGATGCCGTCGATGCCGCAGAATTTCAAATCACCAACTTGTTGAAGCAACGTCATAAATCCCTTGACGCAAAAGCGGAAGAGACTTTTACGATCCGCAGTCAAAAAGATGCACTGGAAATTGTGGGAAATATTACGGGTGCGCTGACGATCATGCTGGCTGCGATCGCGAGTATTTCACTATTGGTCGGCGGCATTGGCATTATGAATATCATGCTGGTATCGGTGACAGAACGCACCCAAGAAATCGGACTGCGGAAAGCGATCGGGGCTTCGCAAAGTGATATTTTGGTGCAGTTTATTATCGAGGCAGTGATTCTCTCTGTGGCTGGGGGCTTGTTTGGTACGGCGATCGGTGTAGGTGGAATTTTATTGGTCGCAGCTTTCACACCTTTGCAAGCAGGGGTTTCGGGCGGTGCAATTATGCTCGCTGTCGGAGTTTCAGGAGCGATCGGTCTATTTTTTGGTGTTGTCCCCGCTCAGCAAGCCGCTAAACTCGATCCAATTGTGGCATTGAGAAGTATTTAATTGTTTTCAGTTATCGGTCTTCTGTATCAATCCCAAGAATCCTGATAACTGATAACCAAATTACCAGTCACCCATTACAAAGAAATGATTCCTAATTCTCAACAAACTGCGATCGCGGAAGTTCCCAATCCCCAACATGAAATTATTAGGCTGGAGGATGTCAGTAAGCTGTATGGTGCTGGGGATACCCTGGTGAAGGCTTTGGATCGTGTCAATTTACTGGTGGTTGAAGGTGAGTACTGTGCGATCATGGGCGCATCGGGTTCTGGCAAATCTACGGTGATGAATATCATTGGCTGTTTAGATCGACCTTCTTCGGGGCATTATTTTCTGGATGGGCAAGATGTTTCCGACTTGTCAGAAGATCAGTTGGCGAAAACCCGCAATCTCAAAATTGGTTTTGTATTCCAGCAATATCATCTCTTGCAACAGCTCTCAGCCTTGGAAAATGTGATGTTGCCCATGGCCTATGCGAATGTGAAAAATAAAGAACAACGCGATCGCGCTGCGGAAGCGCTAATCCGTGTAGGCATGGGCCATCGACTCAATAACAAACCCAATCAAATGTCGGGCGGACAGCAGCAAAGGGTAGCCATTGCCAGAGCGATCGTCAATCGACCTGTGATGTTACTAGCAGATGAGCCTACGGGTGCGTTAGATTCCCGCACGACTCAAGAAGTGATCGATCTGTTTGGCGAACTGAATGCCAGTGGCATTACGGTGGTAATCGTTACCCACGAATCTGAAGTCGCTCGTCACAGTCGCCGCATCGTCTGGTTCCAAGATGGACAGGTGATTCATGCCAATCTCAGTCCTCAAGATTTAGGACATGTTCTATAAGGAAGTAAAGCCGTGAATAGATCCGATCGCGAAAATTTGGCATTATCTGACGAAATTCCCGCAGAAATTTCTGAAGCTTTGCAGCTTGGTTTACAGCAACTCCTGCAAGGACAAGAATCTGAGGCACAGTTTACTTGGATGTCAGTGATGGCAATGGCAGAGCCAGAGCAGATGGAAGTTTGGACAGAGGAACTTGTTAGGATTTTGGATGCTGAAGCGATCGCCCGCGAAGTTACCAAGGATTTTCCACTTACCAGAGTCATCCGTCAGTATATTTACGAATTCTCAAGCGATCGCTTTGACAATCTATGCAGTTTGGTTTGGTTATCCTTGGAATTGGATATCTTTTCGTCAGAAGTCAAAGCCTATCTATTGACACTCACTCAGATTGTCCTATCTGCGGATATTGAAGACATGCTTGAGGCAAGTCAGATCCTTATGGATATCGCTAGTAAATTGTTGGGCATCCATCCATTTCACGATTTGATCGAACTGGTGATCGAGAAGTTTGAGGGAGTTTCTGAATTCCAGACAGAGCTTTTAGAGATTCGCAAGCAACTCTCTTCCACCTACTACCAACTTGGCACGGGTCAATATCAGCAACAACAATTTGCACCAGCCTTTAGAAGCTTTCAAAAGGTTCTAGAACTCTCTGTCGATCTCACCGAACCCCATCGAGCTGACTTGAATTTTAATTGCGGCGTTACCCTAGCCAAACAGAAAAAATTTGAGGATGCGATCGCTTTTTTCCAAGCAGCACTTACCTCCAATCCTAACCTGACATCAGCCCAGCAGCAACTGTCAAAAGCAAAATATGAAGTGCATATGGCGATCGCGGGCTATCAATTTACCCAAGACTGGTTTAGCTGGAATATTCCGACTTGGGAAGTTTATTTCAGCAAATTTAGGAATATGCCTCACCTCAATTTTTTGGAAGTGGGCTGTTGGGAAGGCAGAGCTACCTGTTGGCTACTAGAAAACGTTCTGACTGCGCCTACGCATGCGATTACCTGCATTGATACCTTTGCTGGTGAAGATTACTTAAATCTCGAACAAAATTACGCCAATTCAAGGATGAAATGCAACGCCTAGAGATCTTTGCGTAAAGGGACTC
>NZ_JAZBJZ010000073.1:0-26102 GCF_036349135.1 Tumidithrix elongata BACA0141 | reverse complement strand
AACTCAACGCTGATGCCTTTTCTAATGCTCTCAATCTTTTGTCCTGTACTTAGATTAACAACCTATAACTTTGGGGGCTTTTTTTCTACCCTAAACTTCTCAAACACGCTCTTAGCGCTTTTCCTGTGTTTATGTCTGTTTGGTTGTTCGCTGTTTGGCGTTTTACAAGAGAGTATGCAACAGGCAGACGCAGTATCGCAAGATCTTGAAAAGGTTTTAGGGACGAAGCCCTTTGTCGGATTTAACTGGAATAATGGTTCGCTTACATCAGTAAACATTCAGTTTCAGGGATTTCCTCAAAAAGAGAAGTCCCTTGAGAAAATCGGCGAAGTAGCCAAGAAGTCGGTAATGACTCATTTCAAGTCAAAAGCCGAGCAATTAGTCATTTCTTTCGTTATAAAGAAGCAGTAGTTCTATAGTAGGGAGTATGGACAATCGATGATGGCGGTAACCAGAAATTAAATGGGATTGACGGAATCTTTTCCCGCCGTAAGGGAATGTCTGATTGTCTTTGCTCGCTATCCAGAAATTGGTAAAGTCAAAACTCGCCTAATTCCAGCTTTGGGTGCGGAAGCTGCTACTTCATTATACAAAGAGATGGCAGAGCACACACTTGAGCAGGCAAGAACCTTGCGGCAAAATAGGGAGTCACTTTCCATTCAGGTGTGGTTTACTGGGGGGAATGAGACCCAAATGCAGGCATGGCTAGGGAACGATCTAGCATATCACATCCAGATCGAAGGGGATTTAGGCGATCGCATGGCCCATGCTCTGCAATCTGCGATCGCACAGGGTTATCAATCCGTTGCGATTGTGGGAACCGACTGCCCAGAGTTGGATGCTAAAATTCTCGATCGCGGCTTTAGGGAATTACAAGAACAGGAACTCGTTCTTGGCCCCGCCAAAGATGGTGGCTATTATCTGATTGGGCTACAGCGATTTGTGCCAGAACTTTTTGCAGAGATTCCTTGGAGTACCTCTGAAGTGTTCCAACGCACTGTGGAGATAGCTGAGAGATTGGGTCTCACGCGTTTCGATCTGCCCAGCTTATCCGACATTGATACCAAAGCAGATGTGGCGATTTGGGAGTGCGTAAAGTTAGCCAAGGATGCTGCTCAAAATTTGCCAAGAATTTCAGTGGTGATTCCAGCATTGAATGAGGCAGAGAATCTACCCCGCGTATTAAAAGCCGTGCGGAATTCTATCAACGTAGAAATCATTCTTGTGGATGGGGGCAGTGCCGACGAGACAATTCAAATTGCAGAATCTTTGGGAGCGCAGGCGATCGCCGGGAAACGCGGTCGTGCTGCTCAAATGAACTTAGGTGCTACGGTTGCTAAAGGAGAGATTCTCTTATTTCTACATGCCGACACGATCCTCCCTAATGGCTTCGATCGCTTTGTGAGACAAACTTTACAGAGTCCCAATGTGGTCGCAGGGGCATTTGAGTTGGGAATTGATAGCGATGCCTTGGGATTGCGATGGATTGAGTGGGGAGTCAAGCTGCGATCGCATCTATGCCAGATGCCCTATGGCGATCAAGTCATCTTTCTCAAGACATCTCTGTTTCGCCGCATGGGTGGATTTCCAGAATTGCCGATTATGGAAGACTTTGAATTGGTTCGCCGTTTAAAGCGGCAAGGACGGATTGCGATCGCACCTGCCTCTGTGCTGACCTCCAGTCGCCGTTGGCAAAAGCTCAGCATTGTACGCACGACCCTGATTAACCAAGCGATCGTGATTGGTTATTATTTGGGAATCCCTCCTTCAACGTTGGCAAAGTGGTATCGCGATCGGCGAAAGTAGCATTCATCAGCTCGAATGACATTTCGACAAATTCAGCATCAAAATGGTCAGCCGCCGATCGCGTGAGACTATCGATCAGCCTATCTACAAGACTCTCGTTAGAATTTGGCAATAACTCACTTAGTCCAACCACAGGCACATCTTCGCCAAAGATTTGCCGTAAAAGAACGTAATCTGGCTGCAAAGCGATCGCACCATGTTGTAAGACAAAACCCGATCGATAAACCTGAGCGCTCCCGATCAGTTTGCGCCCATCTGCAATCACCAAATCGGCATTGGTCGCCGTGCTGAAACAACTGGGATGATGAATGTAGCCCCGTCCCGCACTGCCATAGCTGAGTTCAATCCCCAGACTAGCCAATCCTTGTATTAAAAATCCACAAATATGGGTATAGGTAGCGCGGCGAGCACCTTGATCGGCTTTTAAAATGACCGCATAGGTCAAGTCACCTTTATGAAGCACTGCGCGCCCACCACTAGGACGACGCACCAGATCGAGTCCTTCAGCTTTTGCCAAATCTGCCCAATGCTCTGGAATTTTGTGCTGATGATAGCCCAAAGAAATAGCTGGTGGTGACCAGCTATAAAATCGTAAAATTGGTTGTGAGAGGTTTTGGCTATGTTTCTGACTATGCTCGGCAATCAGTCGATCGAATAGCCAATTGTCTAGTACCATCTGCTGCAAGCCAGGTGCTTTGAGATAAGGTACTTTACGCCAAACTTTCATGCCAGATTTTCATGCCATATCGGCACGATCGAGTTAAACGATCGTCAAAATAACTATCTATATGCCAAACTGCTCTATTAGCAACTCGTCATTGCTATCGGCGATCGCTGCCACAATGGTGATAATACGAGAAATCTCAGCAGGAGAAAGATCCTCAACAGAGCGAGATGAAACCACTATCACTTGGTCGTTTTGAATGGCAAAGCGAGCCTCGAAGGTTTCCGTTACGTTTTTTTCCAGTAACAAACGCAGCATTTTGGCTTCGTCTTTGACAGGATAGGTCAGTACGGTTGATAGGACTGTAAAGGTGTCTGTTGGGGCAGTGCCAGTGATATTGACAACTACCTCAACCGTGCCATATCGAAATTTCCAAGTATCATCAGTTTGATTTACCACTGCAGATTGCTCGGCATCCATGCTGGCAATCACCGTCTGAATTGTGTCCGTAAGATTAAAAGTATGTGTATTAAGCTCAGGGGACTCAGAGGCTGCATTTACTATGGGTGTTTCTGTGCTGATTGTCATAGTAGTAGTCTAGAAATTACGAGATAAATTACAAGCCATATTCACTGTATCTCAGGAAGGCAAATTTCGGGCTTAACTTTCAACATTGCTACATAAGTACAGGATTTGGATCGGGCACAAGCTCACCGTGAGAAATCGTCCAAGTGCGATCGGCAATCCCCTTGAGTTCTTCAGGCTCGTGGCTGACCACCAGCAGCGTCCAGTTTTGTTTTAGCTCCTTGAGCAACGTGAGTAGCTGCCGTCTGATCGACCAGTCCAGCCCTGCGGTCGGCTCATCCAGCAAAAGTAGCCCTGGTTGTCTGATTAACTGCACTCCCAAGGCTAGCCTGCGTTGTTGTCCCCCACTGAGAGACTGCGGCGATGCCTGAAAACTCAGTTGACCTAGCCCCACAGATTGGAGTGCGGCAAGGATGCGATCGCTGTCGATGTCAAGATGCCCCAGTCGCAACTCTTCTAAAACCGTACTACCGCAAAAATGGCGTTCGGGAAACTGAAACACCAAGCCGCAGAGTTGTTGTAAATGGTCGGGGGTTAGTTCTTGAGAATGCCAGTAAATCCCGCCCTCACGCCAATCCACAAACCCCGCTAAAATTTCAAGCAGCGTACTTTTTCCCGAGCCACTCGGTCCTACGATTAGGCCTAATTCGCGATCGCGCAATTCTAAACAGATATTTTTTAGAATTGGGGCAGGCGTGGCAGGAGGATGATAGGTTAAATTTTGAATCGTTAGCATGAGTACTAGATTACCCTAAATATCAAGCTGGGATTTCAGCCAGATATACAGTTACTGGATTCGCAATAGGATGTTACATTATCTCCCATCCAACACCTAGATTTCAAATTTAGGAAGTACGAACTCAACAGGTGGATCGGGCATAGCTATGCGAACTTCATTCTTATTATTTCTAGCGATAATCAGTGTTTTTACCCTAGAAATCGGTCTAGAAACCCTAGTTTTAGGAAGCGCTCAAACCGTCCAAGCCCAAACGGTACCTGATGGCAGCACGGCTACACAAGTCAATGGTAATGCGATCGCGCCCATAGGATCTGGTACGGTCAATGGCGGTAATCTTTATCACAGTTTCAACGAATTTAACGTACCGCAGTCAGGTGTAGTCTTTAATACGGGCAACTCTTCGGTCAATGGTGCAGAAGTTCAAAATATCATCAACCGCGTCACGGGTAGCAATCCCTCTGCGGTTTTGGGCACAATTGAAAGCCGTCAAGCTTTCCCCAATGCCAATCTTTATCTGGTGAACCCTAACGGAGTTGTATTTGGTCAAAATGCCCGTTTAGATATTGGCGGCTCCTTTCATGCCACAACAGGCACGGGTTTAGGTTTTGACAACGGACAAACCTTTAACGCAGATAAGAATTCACTCAACTTTCCCAGTGGCGATCCCAAAAGTATTCGCTTTGCGATCGCTCAACCTGCGGGCATTATCAATCAAGGCAATTTATCGGTAGATTCTGGCAAAAGCATTACTTTAACTGGTGGAAGTATTGTAAATACTGGTACATTAACGGCTCCTGGTGGAAATATTGCCTTAACTTCTGTGGCGGGGAACAGTCAAGTTGAGTTGCGATCGCCCGATGCGGTCTTAGGGTTGCAGGTGACATCTAATGCGGTTCCCTCTAACTGGAGCGGCAAGATTACAGAATTGCCAAAACTTGCGGAGTTACTCACGGGTAAAGTGACTGAAGCTAACCAAGTCGTTGTTAAAGCCGATGGCTCTCTTGCCTTAGTAGCAAATCCTGCCTCAACGGATATTCCTGTAACGAATGGAATGACGATTGTCTCAGGACTAATTGATGTATCAACTCCCTCCCTTGGTAAGGGTGGGGTAATTGGCATCTTTGGCGAGAAGGTAGGGTTAGCGAATGCTCAGCTTCATGCATCTGGGTTGAATGGTGGCGGTACAGTTCTGATTGGAGGCGATTTCCAGGGAAAGGGCATCGTTCCAAATGCTCAACAAACCTATGTAAGTGCGAATTCTCTCATTGATGCCAATGCCTTATTCACAGGGAATGGCGGAAGGGTTGTTATTTGGGCTGACCAGAGCACGCAGTTTCTGGGTAATATCTCAGCAAAGGGTGGAACGCAGTCAGGGGATGGTGGCTTTGTTGAAGTTTCGGGCAAACAGAATCTCGATTACAAGGGAATTGTAAATACACTAGCTCCCAATGGAAAAATTGGAACCCTGCTACTCGATCCTACGAATATCACAATTTCAAATGCTGGTGTGGATCTTCTGACAAACTCCTCACCTTTTGGAAATAATGCCCCGTCGCCGAACCCTTCGATCGCACCTGCACTCATCAATGCATCTGCTACGAATGTGGTTTTGCAAGCAACGCAAAGCATTACATTCGTCGATCCTGTGGCAATTGCAGCGGCTGGCGATAGTCTCACCGCTCAGGCTGGAAATAGTATAAACATCAATGCATCGATCTCTACAAATGGAGGAGCAGTAACGCTTTCTGCAAATGATAATACTGCTGGTACGGCTACAGGTGCTGGGAATATTTTTGTCAGTAGTGGTTCTACAATTGCTACGAATGGCGGAGCGATCGGTCTAACAGTTCAAGGAACAGGTGGTTTTATCAATATCTCGGGTGCTTCCACCCTTAATTCTGGTGGTGGCACGATTAATTTCAGTACTTCGGGAGCGGGGATTTCCATTGCAGGTGGAACTATTAATTCTAATGGAGGAGATATTTCAATTAATGGGACGAATACTACAGGTACTGGAGTCGCACTTGCGGGTGCTACGAACAACATTAATTCAGGGAGTGGCAAGATTGCAATTACAGGTGTTAGTGGAGGAACGGGAGATGGAATTAAGATCGCTGCCAATACCACGCTTCAGTCTACAACAGGTGCGATCGCATTAAATGGAACGAGTGCAAATGGGCAAGGGCTTTCTCTTCAAGGTAGTGGTATCAATAGTAGTGGCAATATTAGCTTAATAGGTAGCTCAATCAGTGCATCAGGTTTTAATCTCACGGGTGCGGGAGCAATTACTTTAACCTCTACACGTAGCATCAATATCGGAAATATTACTACTTCTGGAAACTCCGTTAATGTTACTAGTAATACTGATAGCATCATTGCTGGGAATATCTCCACTGTTGGCGCAAATGGAGGGAATGTGACGCTCAAGGCATCCACGCAGATTCAGACAGGTTCCATTGACGCAAGGGGGTTGACGGGGAGTGGAGGAAACGTATCCATTGACCCAACTGGGAATATTGTCATTGGTTCTATTGATACAAGTAGTGCAACTCAAGGTGGAAATGTTTCGGTCATTACCACTGGCGGCAACCTTAGGGTGTTGGGTCTGACTTCAAGTTCGTCCTGTGGTGGTGCCAGTATCTGCACGACTGGGGGTAGTGGTGGTAGCGTGTTTATTCAGCATGGCGGACTCAATGCTTTTAATATCGGCAATTCCAGCGTGAATGGCACCAGTGGAACCATCATAACAGGAACATCTACCTTAAATATTGGAACCATTATTCAGGTTGGGAATTCCACTTTTACGCAGGGCAATATTTCCATTACTCCTGCTGCTGCTCTTATTCCTGGGCAGACTACAAATAGCGGTAATAGTAATGTGATTCAAGCGCCATTAAAGCCTTCTGACTTATCCATAGACGATCCGATTAGGCTCAGGATTTTGGAGATTCGGGATATTCTCAAAAAGCGCGTGGATCTACTTTTGTTAGAGGATAACCTCTCTGCTGCCTTTGAGGTGCTTGAAGCTGGTTATGTTGCGGAGTTGGAGACCTTTTTAGAAAGAGACCTAAATGCTCCTCCTCTAACTCTGGAAGATGGAAGGCAACTATTAAGCGATCTTTCCCTGCGAAGTGGAAGTGTTACAGCTTTGGTTTATCCCATTGTTCTAGACGATCGCATAGAAATCCTGGTGATTCCCCCTAGAGATAAAGGCAAACCATTCCGTCGCTATGTCAAAAATGTCAATCCAGCAACGGTTGAGGCAGCGCTGATTGACTACCGTAGCAATTTGCAGGATGTTAATTCTCAGGACTACCTCAAAGACGCGCAGCAACTGTATAACTGGATTATGGCTCCCATTGATGCTCAGTTAAAGGCTGCAAAGATTGAAACGCTTGTTTTTGTGATGGATGTAGGTTTACGGGTAATTCCTCCTGCCGCATTGCATGATGGCAAGCAGTTTTTGGTGGAACGCTATGCTTCTGTCAATATTCCAGCTTTACGCGTGACGAGGCTAGAAAGTCGCGATCGCACCAATAATCGTGTTTTAGCGATGGGTCTAACCGAGCCGATTGAGGGTTTTGCAGCCTTGCCTGCTGCGGAAGTAGAAGTTACCACCATTGGAAAAACAGGGGCGATCTTTCTCAACCGCGAGTTTACCGTAGATAATCTGCAAAACCAACGTCAAAGTTCGCGTTACAGTATTTTGCATTTGGCAACCCATGGCAAATTTATCAGCGATCGCGTCGATGGTGCTTATATCCAACTTTGGAACAGTCGATTGCGTCTAGATCAGTTCCCTGCATTACGTTTCGATAATCCTCTTGTGGAATTAATGACCCTGAGTGCCTGTGAAACAGCCGTAGGAAACAACCTTGGCATTAGTGGGCTGTCGGTTGAGTCGGGTGCGCGTAGCGTGCTAGCTTCGCTATGGGCTGTCTCGGATTCGGGAACTGCACCTTTGATGATTAGCTTTTATCACAACTTTCCCAATGAGTTAAGTAAAGCGATCGCACTCCAAAAAACCCAACTATCTCTTTTAAGGGGCGAAGTCAAGATTGAGGGTGGCAAGATTACTGGCGTGGAAGGATTTCCTAATCTTAAAGTTCTAGAACCAACTGTGAATATCGATCTCAAGCACCCATTCTACTGGTCTCCATTTGTTTTAGTCGGAAATTGGTTGTAAGTAGCTTGGTATTCAGATCCTACTAGCGACTCTTCCTTTCTAGTTCAACCAGCCAAAGGTTGCGCGCGAGGGTTCGTGGCTGCGCAGAAACATCTCACAGTCGCGTATGGGGTAGATCATCTTATCCCAACGCGAATCGGGTAGCGATAAAGGACGGCGTTCTGTCAAAATCCAGCGGCTGATCTCGTCTACCCGATCGATCGCTGACAGTGACGCTTCTACGCGAATCAAGCCAAAGTGCATGTCTTCATTCATACCCTCTCTGAGGCGAAGATACCAACTGCAAACTGGGTTTCTACTGGGAGGCTGAAAGACAGAACTGCGTTCGCCAAACTTAAGATTGAGAATTATTTCTTGAGCGGGAAACCTGAAATATTGCGTGTTGTGACTCTTGATCAAACCCACAACACGGGGATGTTCGGAGGCAATTCTAGATATAGAAATTGAGCCGTCCATCACCAACCAACCAGACAGATCGGCTTGAATCCAAGCTTCTGCAAGATCGGTCTCATTTTTTTCGCGCATGTTGGAGATCGTATTTCTGGCTGCCTCTCGCAATGCCATCGGTTGCATATCTTCGCCTTCATCTGAGGTTTCATCCTGAGCGGAGGAATTCACATCCTTGGGCTTAGTATCGGTAACAGGTAACTCTTGCGATCGCAACTGGATTAATTCCGCAGGATCGAAATAGCAAAAAGGCACGTACAGAGATTCATAGGTCTGGTGTTCCCATTTTGCCAGCAGCGCTTCATGCCGTTGGCGAATCACTGCGGCTGTATAGCCATAGTAAACTGGCACATAATCTTGGTAATACAACAACCAACTGCGTTGAATGCCATCGAGAAAGTAAGCAAATTGATTCTCAGGAATCGTACATTCACCCACGGGAATCGCCCGCATCGAAGCCTCAAGCAGCTTTGCCGATGATAGGCGCGGCTCTTTATCCCCAAAGCCTAACTGTTCGTCATAACCAGGCGATCGCACCAGTTGTCTTGGGACATTTGTATTGCGAATATATTTCTGAAGCTTTGGTAGGAAAGACATGCGATTCCCATTTACGATTCGCTAGTAACAGTTTCTGCTTTTTTGAAGAATTTTTGACTGACAGCATCCGTAATGATGTGAGAGAGCAAACCAATGGGGCCAGCAAACAAACAAAATAAAATCGAATGGGTTGTCCAAACCCCTGTGCGTTGTCCTTCTAGATAGACCCAGCGACCGACAAACAAGTCCATGACTAAAAAGTGCGTCCAACCCGTCGCAGCAGCACGAGGATCGGCAAAAAAGCCAGCAATCTGAGCGAGATTGGGATTTGCTAGGGCTTGGGCACTATCTGGGGTAATTGCCCCAACCAGAAAATAAATATATAACCCCACTAGGACAACAAAAGGCAAAAAAGAAGCAGCGATTTGTTGGGTTACCTTCCATTTTGGTAGGAAAATCATCAAAAACCAGAAAGGCAATACAAAAAGATTGCTCAAGTCAAACAGCTTATCGATTGTCATTAGTTATTCAGTTATCAGTTATTCAGTATGTAGAGGCAATTCATGTATTGCTCCTACAATTCTATATCAGGTATTCATTGGGAATTACGGACAAAATTCTCATTTTTTTTAGGACAAAGCATTCGCATGAGTAGGTTTTTTATAAAAATTAGTTTGTGGTACAAATGCTTTGTCCGATCGCACGTCGATCGCGATATTTTCTTGTATTGTGAAATTGTGGGGGAATGAAATTCCTGTTTATGAATCTATTAATGAATTTGGATGCTGAAATTAATCAGTGCCGAAATCACGACAAAAACGATCGCTCCTACGCCTACCACAGACATTACACCGGTCACCTGCTCAGAGAAATGCATCACCTCGGCGGCAATCACCTCTGGGGTTTTATATCGATCGGTCCAAAACAGGTAGCTCATGACAAAAGCGATCGCTAATAAAAGCAGCACAGTAAGTACAAAACCAATCAGTGGTGCAAACATAACAATTCCTCCTAACTATCGCTATGTGAACCTATTATGATCCACACATCTAATTTCGCAAACTCCTCGGTTACAAAAAGTGTAGAACTAGACAATTACACCCCCAAAAATTGTTTAGATTAATTACAAACATCCTATGTCTAATTCTCTGATTCACCCCATAACCGCTCAAAGTTTTGCCACGATCGACCGTGAAATTGGCGCTCATGCTTTTAATTCCTCTGAATATGCGATTGTGCAGCGCGTGATTCACAGTACTGCCGACTTTGAGTTTAAGCATCTGGTGAAATTTAGCCAAGGTGCGATCGCGGCGGGAATCAAAGCCATTCAACAGGGTAAAGCGATCGTTACCGATGTGGGCATGGTCAAGCAGGGAATTGTGGGTATGGCTGCACAAACCTTTAAAAATCCTGTAATTAGTGCTTTAGATTTTGCGGAGCCGATATCAACTCCAGAGGCTTCAGCCAAAAATCAGCTAACACGTTCTGAAATTGGAATGCGTCACTGTATGACAGAGTTTCCTGATGCGATTTTTGTGGTTGGTAATGCACCTACGGCTTTATTAGCTTTGTGCGCATCAAGCAGTAAACCCAATTTCGCTCCAAATCTGCCGAATTCAAGAGATATCACGAGTTTTGAAGCCAAGAATTTTCAACCTAGCCTCATTGTTGGCGCACCCGTTGGATTTGTAGCCGTTTTAGAGTCAAAAGCCGCGTTAGAAAAGTCAGGCTTTCCCCAAATTCGTGTAGAAGGTCGTAAGGGGGGCTCTTCGGTCGCAGCCGCGATCGCGAATGCACTTTTACTATTGGCATGGACTGAGGTTCAATAGGATAATGACCTAAACAAACTTAATTTTGCTTTTCAGCAGCTTAGAAAACTAAAACAGATTAAAGAAATGGGCGATCGGCATCAATCAGAGGGGGATCTATTAGGAAGCGAAGCACACTTTCGTGCTGTGTTTGAACAGGCAGCCGCAGGAATTTCCTACACAGATATGGAGGGTCGATTTCTGCGAGTCAATCAGATGTTCAGCGAGATCGTTGGGTATACGCAGGAAGAATTGCTTTCCATGGGGTTCCAGGATATTACCTATCCTCAAGATCTAGAACTCGCTCTGCTGCAATTGCGGCAACTTAGAAGTGGTGAGATTTCCAGCTTTTCTATTGAAAAGCGATATGTGCACAAGCAAGGTTTTCCTGTTTGGGTGAGCGTTGTTATATCTGCTTTACAGGGTTTTGAGTGCTTGGTAGCAGTGATTCAAGATATTAGCGTTCGCAAATGTCTTGAAGCCTCTTTAAAACAAAACCAGAGATTTTTTGAACAGTTAATCAATGCCATTCCCGATCCAGTATTTGTAAAAGATCGAGATCATCGTTGGATTGTCCTCAATGACGCTTTTTGTCAAATTATTGGATTTACGCGATCGCAACTACTGGGTAAATCTGATTATGACTTTTTCCCAAAGGAAGAAGCAGATGTATTTTGGGCGATCGATAATGCTGTATTTGATTCTGGAATTGAACGTGAAAACGAAGAGGTTTTTTCAGATGCACAGGGGAAGTTACATTTTATATCCACCAAAAAATCCATTCTTGTCAATGGGGCTGGCAACAAAGTTCTGATCGGGATCATTCGAGATATTACCCATCGCAAACAACTAGAACAGAATCTCAAAGAGAACGAACAGAAATTTCGCAGTATTTTTGAAGATGGACCCATTGGTATTTTTGTTTCGGACTCACAAGGAAACTTCTTGGAAGTCAACACAAAACTTCGTCAAATCTTGGGATATACAGAGGCAGAACTCTTAAGCTTGAATTTTTTCGATATTACACATCCAGATGAAATCCAAAGCAAAACGGGACAATTGCAAACGTACCTGCAAAACGAGCTTGGAACGCAAAAAGTTGAGAAACGATATATTTGCAAAAACGGTAAGACTATTTGGATTAGTATTACCGGAATGGTTGTTCATGATAATGATAGGAACCCCCTCTATATCATTGGCATGGCAGAGGACGTTACAGAACGCAGACGGATGGAGGCTGCCCTGAGAGATGGGCAAGATTTTTTAGAGCAAGTAATCAATTCGATCGCTGACCCGATTATTGTTAAAGATACTCAGCATCGCTGGATTATGCTTAACGATGCTTTTTGTCAATTTACGGGGTACAAACGGGAACAACTGTTGAATAAAACTGTCTATGACATTTTCTCAAAGGAAGAGGCGGAAGTGTTTTGGACGCAAGATAACTTAGTTTTTGCTACGGGCGAAGGGAATGAAAATGAAGAAATCATGACTATTGCCGATGGTAGCATCCATATTATTTCCACAAAGAAAACGATGCTTAGGGATGCATCGAGCAATAAGATTCTTGTGGGGGTAATTCGAGATATCACAGAGCGTAAGAAATCAGAAGAGACTTTGCGCCAAAGTGAAGAGCGCTTTCGCAGCCTAGTTGAGACTTCCAATGATTGGATTTGGGAGATAGATCGAAGTAACACGTATATTTATTCCAGCCCCAAGGTTAAAGACATATTGGGATACACCCCAGAAGAAATGATTGGCAAGCATCCGTTAGAGCTAATGCCAGCAGGTGAAAAAGAAAGAGTTGCTCAAATCCTAGCTCCTTTAAATGCAGGGCATTTGCCATTTCAGAATTTAGAGAACATAAGGGTGCATAAAAATGGCGAGTTAGTGATTTTAGAAACAAGTGCTACGCCGCGCTTTGATGCGACAGGTCAATTCTGTGGATATCGTGGTATCTCTCGCAATATTACCGATCGCAAACGCAATGAAGCCGCCATCAAACAGCAAGCAGAATATCAAAAACTGATCAATCACATTACCCAACAGATTCGTCAGACGCTCGACCTTAACGAGATCCTCAATACTGCAGTAGTTGAGATTCGCAATTCCCTTCAATTAGATAGGGCTTTTATCTATCGCATACAGACTGATGGAAATAATGTTGTGGTAGCTGAGTCTCATGCAACAGGCATCAGCTCTATTTTAGAAAGTGGGATGGGATGTTGCTTTTACGATGATTTTAAACAGGACTACCTTCAAGGAACTGTCAATATTATTGGTGATGTTCAAATTGAAGTGCTCTCAGAAAAAATGAGTGACATGCTACAAAAAATGCATGTTAAGTCTCGTATGGGAATTCCCCTGTTGCATCTCAATCAGTTAATGGGGGTTTTGGTTTTACATCATTGCCGCCGTAGCTATGCTTGGCAGCAATTGGAAGTCGATCTGCTGATGCAGATCTCTGGGCAACTGGCGCTCGCCATCCATCAAGCAGAACTTCACCAACAGTTAACCATTCAAAATCTAGCCCTAGAGCAGGCAAAACTTGAGGCAGATGCGGCAAACCTTGCCAAGAGTGATTTCTTGGCGATGATGAGCCACGAGATTCGCACACCCATGAATGGCGTAATTGGAATGACTAGCTTGTTGTTGAATACCGACCTCAATGATGAGCAAAAAGATTATGTAGAAACCCTACATGGTAGTGGTGATTCTCTACTTACTATTATTAATGATATTCTTGACTTCTCTAAAATCGAATCTGGCAAGCTAGAGGTTGAAGCTCATCCATTTAATCTCCAAGAATGCATCCAATCATCAGTGAACTTTTTGACGCCTAAAACATTGGAGAAGGGAATTGGGTTGCATTACACGATCGATCCTACAGTTCCATCTCATGTCATCAGTGATGTGACAAGAGTTCGCCAAGTTTTAATCAATTTACTGGGGAATGCGATTAAATTCACAGATGTTGGTGAGGTCTTCTTATCTGTTACTGCTGCTCCAGTCAATCCAGACACTCAAACCTGTGAAATTCTGTTTTCAGTGAAAGATACGGGTGTCGGCATCCCAGCGGAACGGTTAGATCGGCTATTTAAGCCTTTTAGTCAAGTAGATACTTCCACGACTCGCAAGTATGGCGGTACCGGGCTAGGTTTAGCCATTAGCAGCCGTTTGAGTATGATGATGGGCGGCACAATCTGGGTGGTAAGTCATGACAATGTGGGGGGTGAGCCTCCCCAAAATTGGCAGATTTCTGAGTTAAAAGACGATCGAGATCTTGAGAAAGATCGAGGAGCTACCTTTTACTTTACAATTGTGGTTCCAGTTTTGAGCCCATCTACTCAAGTCGGTTCCGATCGAAGCGATTTAACTGTGACAGAGAAAAGAGATGTTACTGTAATTATGGACTCAAGCATGGCAGAGCGATTGCCCTTACGCATTCTCTTAGCTGAAGATAGTAGAGTCAATCAGAAACTAGCTCAAATCATATTGCGAAAACTGGGCTATCAATCAGATACAGTAGTAAATGGTGGTGAGGTGCTGAGAGCGATCGCACAGAAACGCTATGATGTGATCTTGATGGATATCCGAATGCCTAATCTAGATGGATTAGAAACGACAAGACGCATACGCATTCTAGAGAAAGCAAATCAAGATTCGTTAATACCTCCTGTCCGAATTGTGGCAATGACTGCGAATGCCATGCATGGCGATCGCGAGATCTGTTTAGAGATAGGCATGGATGACTATATTACGAAGCCAATTGAGATCGAACAGTTGGTAGAGGCTTTGCATCGCTGTCAGTTCCATGCATCTTCAGAGGTTCCTATTTCTCTATCTATGGCAGATCTAGAAGAACTAGTTGCCTTGCCTCAATTGCCAGATGAATCGATGCATGAGACGATCGATCGCTACTTGGAAAGCTCTCCGAAAATTCTAGAGGAGATGCAGTCTACGATCGCCGCCCAAAATCTTTCTACGTTCGCACAGGCATGTCATGACTTAGCCTCGGATAGTTCGTTGGTCGGTGCAACCGCGCTCGTGCAAAAGTGTTTGGCATTAGAGAGTCTGGTTAATTCACAGGTCAACCCTAAGATCGACTTGGATGAAAATGAAAACATCAGCGATCGCTACTTAGAGCAGTGGCAAGATGCAATCCAAGACTTAACCAAAGTGCACGCTCGCGTGTTAGCAGCGCTTGTGAAATATCAAATTCACCACTGGTTATGAGATCGATATGCTAAACTTACGACTTGGATTTTATAGAGCCCACGTTCGCAAGACGTAGCCTGTATCCCTAGCTATGATTAAACTGTAAAGAAAAGTTTTAACAAGATGACGCAGTTCTTAAAGTACTCAGTTTCAGCCTTGCTTACAACCTTATTTCTGACCTGTGCGGCTCAAAGTCTAAGGGCAAGTAATTTAACGAGTGAAAAGAATCCGCAAATATCCGATAGCCAATCAAATAGCCAGGTAGACAGCCGCACTGCAAATCTTCAAATTGCAAGTCTTGAAAATCATTGGGCAAAGCCTTTTATCGAAAAGTTAGCGGCACAGAACTTACTCGATATCCCTACGAGTAAAATATTCCAGCCAGAGCAGGTGGTATCTCGCGCTCAACTCGCTGCGATTCTTCAGCTTGCATTTTTAACTCAAAATACGAATTATGTCACCCAACGACGTTGGCAAGGGTTCGATGATGTTCCCCCCGATCATTGGGCAGCTTCCGCTATTATGCAGACTTACGAGAGTGGAATTCTCTCAGGTTATAATTCACGTTCCTTTCACCCCGATGAACCCGTAACCAAAGCACAGGTTTTGGTGGCGATCGCCAATAGCCTCAAACTAAATAACCACAAGACCAATACGCCGCATTCCTATCTGCTGACAATGTATCGTGATGCCAGTCAGATCCCAGAGTTTGCCGTGCAATCGATCGCTACCCTCACCGAGAGAGGACTGGTGGTCAATTATCCCGACCCTAGAGTTATCGCTGCCAATGGGAATGTCACCAAAGCAGAGCTAGCTGCGCTCGTCTATGAAGCTCTAGCGGATCAGGGACGGCTGCCTAAGATTGGTTCGCTCTACGCGATCGATCCAAATCGTCCTTTGTTTACCGTAGCGATCGCCCAAGTGACGCGATTGGAGGTCAGCCTCAGCAAACGTACGGTTACGGCATACCAAGGGGATGTTAAGCTCAAAAGCTATCCGATTGCGGTCGGACGTGCAGGTTGGGAAACTCCTCTAGGAACCCATCGTGTTTTGCAAATGATCGAATATCCCGCATGGAAGAACCCATTCACAGGCGATGTAATCCAAGGAGCAGATCCAGAGAATCCTTTGGGTGAGCGCTGGATCGGCTTTTGGACAAATGGGGAAGACTGGTCGGGATTTCACGGTACGCCCAACCGAGCTTCTGTGGGGCAGGCGGTCTCCCATGGTTGCATTCGCATGTATAACGAAGATATTCGGGAATTGTTTACGCAGGTTTCCCCAGATACGGTCGTCCAAGTTTCCAATTAATCTATTCTTCAGTAGGGGCAATTCATGAATTGCCCCTACGGTTTTATGGAAACTAAAAAATGGGATTAATCTTTAGGAATAAATTCCAGAGATTTGGCGATTTCTAAAGGTATGAATCTGATTTAAGCCTTCTGATGTTTGTATTGGGCTCCTGAATGGAAGAAAATACACGAAGCAAATAAGCCGACAAAAATATAAAACTTCAAAAATGTTTAGCTCTAAAACAACTTTGCCCGCTTTAGGCGATCGCTTGCGCCTTGAGCGACTGATCAATGCTACGGATAAATCCTTGACTTCAGGCCATGATGTGGTTGCGGGACTCAGCAAAACCCCTAAGACCTTGCCTGCAAAATATTTTTACGACGATCTCGGCTCGCAGTTATTCGAGCAAATTTGCGAACTGCCCGAATATTATCTAACCCGCACGGAAACAGCAATTTTACAAACCTATGCGGTTGAAATCGCGCAACTGACAGGCTCTTGTGAATTGGTCGAGCTAGGCAGTGGCAGCGCCACCAAAACCAGAATCTTGCTGGATGCTTACGATCAGCTCGGCTATCCACTGCGCTATATGCCGATTGATATCAGTGCGGGGATTTTGGAAAGCAGTGCCTTTGCTTTATTGGCTGACTACCCCACCTTAGAAGTACACGGCTTGGTCAGTACCTACGAGCAGGCATTACAACGGCTAAACTTACCACAACTACCCACGAGGATGCTTTGCTTTTTGGGGAGTACGCTCGGCAATCTCAATTTACAGGAGTGCGACTTATTTTTTGAACAAGTTGCAGGGGCGCTACGAATTGGTGAATATTTCCTTTTAGGTGTAGATTTAAAAGCTTCAGCTCTAAAGCCCAAATCGTTGATTCACGCTGCTTATAACGATGCCCAAGCAGTAAGTGCTGCCTTTAACTTAAATATGCTGAGTCACCTCAACCATAAATTTGATGGCAATTTTGACCTTGCCACGTTCCAACACTCTGCTATCTATAACGAGCGATCGCATCAAGTGGAAATGTACCTAACCAGTACCAAAGCACAAACCATTAGCCTGCGATCGCTGTTGCTTACAACAACGCTTCAGTCGGGTGAAGCAATCTTGACTGAGATTTCACGCAAGTTCGATTTACAGCAACTTGAAGCAGATCTCAGCCATAAAGGGTTGCACAAAATTAGGGTCTGGACAGACCCCAACCAATGGTTTGCGCTGATACTATGTCAATTAAAAGGCTAAGCCAACTAAATGGTTAATCTGGTCAACCTTAAAATTTTCTGCTAAGTGTCTCGCAGGGACTAACCTTGGCGTGCTTTGAATTTAGGATTTGACTTGCAAATAACATAAACTCTGCCACGACGACGCACAATCTTGCAGTCTTTATGGCGAGTTTTGGCTGATTTTAGAGAGCTAACAACTTTCATTGGACTGTTGGTTACAATTACTAAATTTTTTACGCACGGTCTTTAAGCTTAGCATGGACAGTAGCATCTTTCTACAAGATCCCCTGCGTTCAACTCATAAAAAAGAATAGACTCAGGGATAACTCCCAAAGCCTATTCTTATACCAGTTTCAATTGAAATTGCAGTAAATCGGGATTTGAGTTCCGTGCTAAGCCGTTTGTTTGAAAATGGTGTTAAATGCAGTCGGTTAACAACGGGCAAACAGATATGGTAATTACCTGAGGGCAATTACATCATGCCACCCATGCCGCCCATGCCGCCCATACCACCCATGCCGCCCATACCGCCCATATCAGGAGCAGCACCTTTCTTCTCGGGCTTGTCTACAACTAGAGCTTCGGTTGTCAGCACCATGCCAGCAATCGATGCCGCATTTTGAATTGCAGAGCGCACAACCTTAGCTGGGTCGATGATACCAGTAGTAATCATATCGACATACTCAGATTTCAAAGCATCAAAGCCCATGGTGAAGCCCATGCTCTTCAATTTCTCAACAATCACTGTTCCTTCTAGACCAGCGTTATCGCTAATCTGACGAAGCGGTGCTTCCAAGGACTTCGCAACAATGTCTACACCCGTGGCTTCTTCGCCCTTAAGTGTTGTTTTCAACTCTTCAAGGTGCTTGATTAGATGAATTAGTGTAGCGCCACCACCAGGAACGATACCTTCTTCGACAGCAGCACGAGTTGCATTGAGGGCGTCTTCGATGCGTAGCTTGCGATCTTTTAGTTCCGTTTCTGTAGCAGCTCCGACCTTAATCACGGCAACGCCACCAGCCAGCTTCGCAATCCGTTCTTGCAATTTCTCGCGATCGTATTCAGAGTCGCTGTCCTCAAGTTCTTTACGAATTTGGGCAACTCGCTTATCAACATCTGGCTTGGTGTCAGTACCAGCAACGATTGTGGTTTTGTCCTTGCTGATCGTGATTTTACGAGCAGTACCCAACATTTCGAGGGTTGCAGCTTCGAGGTTGAGACCTAGATCTTCAGAAATCACGCTTCCGCCTGTAAGCACGGCAATATCTTGCAGCACAGCTTTGCGGCGATCGCCAAAGGCAGGAGCTTTAATCGCGGCTACATTCAGAGCACCTCTGAGTTTGTTAACCACCAAGGTTGCTAGGGCTTCGCCTTCGACATCTTCGGAAATAATCAGTAGAGGAGAACCGCTACGAGCTGCCTTTTCGAGAATAGGAACGAGGTCTTGGATAATATTAATTTTCTTGTCTGTGATCAAGATCTTGGCGTTCTCAAACTCAGCGATCATGCGCTCAGTATCAGTAACGAAGTAAGGAGAAACGTAACCGCGATCGAGTTGCATCCCTTCAACAACTTCCAATTCCGTATTTAAGGACTTGGATTCTTCGACGGTGATTACACCATCTTTGCCAACCTTATCCATCGCATGGGCGATCATGTCGCCGACTTCGGTATCATTACCTGCTGAGATGGTGGCGACTTGAGCGATCGCTGTACCCACATCAACGGGCTTAGCATTGGCTGCAATCACCTCTACCAATTTCGCAACAGCCTTTTCAATGCCGAGACGTAAGCCAATGGGGTTAGAACCTGCGGCAACGTTCCGCAAGCCTTCACGAATCATCTCCTGCGCTAAGACGGTTGCGGTGGTTGTGCCGTCACCTGCAACATCATTAGTCTTTGAAGCAACTTCGCGAATCAGTTGTGCACCAGTATTTTCCAGTGGATCTTCGAGTTCAATTTCTTTAGCGATCGTTACACCATCATTAATGATTTGAGGCGCGCCATACTTCTTTTCTAGGACAACGTTACGTCCCTTAGGCCCAAGGGTAACACGCACCGCATTTGCCAGTGCATTTACGCCTCTTTCAAGAGAACGTCTGGCTTCTTCATCAAATACTACTTTCTTTGCCATGATTTTTCGTTAGTTATTTAAGTTTGTCGGTTATGAGTTGTCGGTTATCGGGTATCTAGAAGCTATTAACTGTTATTTATTAGCTATTTTGAGAAATCTAAACGCTAACCACTAAAAGCTAATTGCGAACTTCTGCTTATTCCACGATCGCTAAAATGTCTTTCTCAGTTAGCAAGAGATAGTCCACGCCATCAGCCTTCAGTTCTGTACCTGCATATTTGGAATACAACACCTTGTCCCCAATCTTGACTTCAGGTACTACGCGCTCTCCTTTGTCATTGCGTGCGCCAGGACCAACAGCTGACACTTCACCTACTTGAGATTTTTCCTTGGCAGTGTCAGGTAAGAAAATGCCACCAGCAGTTTTTTCTTCCTTGACCACCATTTTTACTAAAACGCGATCGCCCAGTGGTTTTAAGGCACTTCCTTGCAGTGTCAATGATGCCACAATCACAAACCTCCCTATCTAAAAGCTAATATGTAGTACTAATTTGTAGAGCGCATTTTGCTTTAGCACTCTACCCATACCGACTGCTAATATAGCGGTAAATGGTGACGAGCATGGATCGGTTTACCGTATCTAACGGCTTAATCTTGTGTTGAATTTAAGCATTTTGTGGCGATTAGAATCTTTGCTACACAAGCGAAGTCTGCCTCTGTCGTTTGTGTTTGAGCCTTATAAACTACTGCGCAATTCACACCAGTAACTATGCTCAAAATTGCTAAATCACCTCAAAAATCCCTAACTCTGTACAAATTGCTTGCATCGGCACGTCCCAATCTTCATGGGGAAGCTGCGCTAAGAAATAGTCGGCAAAAATAATTCCTACCTTGTCACCTGTTTGGTCAGACAACCAGCGATCGTAAAAGCCACCGCCGTAACCCAGACGATAGCCCGTGCGATCGCAAGCGACCGCAGGTACAAAAATCATGTCTACTTGCTCCAAGTCAATTTCAGGCAATTGGGGACATGGCTCCTTAATCCCCAAACTTCCGATGTCCATACATGCTTCATGGGATGCTTGCAGTTCGAAGATATTGACCTGATGCCAGACTAGATCTTTGCCAACACAGCGCGGAAAACCCCAAATTTTGTCTGGAAACTTTTGCCATAGATCGCTCAGATCGGGCTCTTGGCAAAAACTCTGATATGCCAAGACTACCTGCGCTTGTTGAAAAATTTGCCACTGTGCCAGATGTTGGCAAATACTTTGGCTATGTCGCTGCCAAATGTCGGGCGGGATAGCTTGTCTAGAGGCGATCGCATCCCGTCTTAAAGATTTTTTTTGTAATACAGCTTCCATAGATTGTGCCAGAAGGCTTTTCAGCGAGCGATATTCCAGACTTACGTACCTACTACCTGAGGATCTGCTGAAACTGCTTCACGGGATATATGTCCACGGAAATCCATGCACAACACTATCCATGACTTTGGCAGTAGCTAGTCAAAAAAAGCCAGATCGCTTTTGACTATAAAGAACAAGTGATTAATCGAGGAATTCCTTAATTGTTATCGATTTCTGGAGGATATATTCATCTTCTATTCTTGGTAACAAGATAAATAACTAGCAGCTACCCAGCCCCTACCTGTTCGTCCGTCAACTCTCAAGTACTCAATGCGAGCCCATTCACCATTAGAACTCATGCCTGTAACTCTAACAATATTACCATAGGGAAGGGTGGTAATGATTCTACTCCCAGCATTGACATAAACATATAGTCCTAGACTGCGAGTTACTTTGTAGGACTGGCAAAGCATTCGAGCCATCACCGGGTCAATGGATGTCGTTTCAATTGCGACAACGTTTAAAGAGAGTCCGATCGCAAGAACAAGAAGCTGACTAATTATTCTTTTCATGATTAAGTACTGTATTAAGTACTGTAATGTCTTGACTTTATCCTTTCAATAGATATCTCTATAGAGAGAAGAGAGAATAATGGAATATCCAGCCATAAATCTATTGATTAAAAGATTTATGGCTGGATATATTCGCCTTCTATTCTTGGTAACAAGATAAGTAGCCAGAAGCTACCCAACCCTCTCCCGTTTGTCCGTCAACTCTCAAGTACTCAATGCGAGCCCACTCGCCATCAGAACTCATGCCTGTAACCCTAACAATATTACCGTAGGGAAGGGTGGTAATGATTTCGCTACCAGCATTGATATAAACATATAGTCCCCCATCGCGCGTTACTTTGTAGGACTGGCAGAGCCTTTGAGCCATTACTGACTCAATGGATGTCGCTTCGACGGCAACAACGCTTAAACTGACTCCAACGGCAAGAACGAGAAGCTTACTGATTATTCCTTTCATAGCTACACTACGCACCTTTTGATAATTACGAGCTTTATTTCTTTGACTTCATTTACTCTAGCGACATCAGTCTCATATTCCCCAACAATGCAGTTTCCCAACAAGCAGGAAAATGAATTTTTTAAAATTTTAACATAAACAACAAAAAAAATTTCAATCAATTTCATCTCTATAAATCATAAAGGCAGAGCTATACGGTCGTTGTAGTGTCCTTTAATTTAGTTGCAACCAGTCTTCGTCAGATGCCCTAGGGATGGGGAAATTTAAGACAGACAACTTATATAGTAATCCTAAATAAGCTGTGATTCATTTTTAAAAAACATTCAGATTCGCTTCTAATATTCTGACTGGATTTGCTGCAAGTGTTATGATTTATGCGATCTCCATATAGGCGATCGCATAAATTCTTGGACGTTACGTTATATCTTTGTTTTCTATGACCACAACTGCCCCTGCTAAGACAAAATTTGAAGCTGTAATTGGGTTAGAAGTCCACTGTCAATTGAGCACGACCACAAAAATTTTCTGCGGTTGCTCGACCCAGTTTGGTTCGCAGCCAAACAGCAATGTCTGCCCTATTTGCTTGGGAATGCCGGGAGTTCTGCCAGTTTTAAACGAAAAAGTCTTGGAGTACGCAGTCAAAACGGGATTAGCCCTTAATTGCCAAATCGCTCCCCACAGTAAATTCGATCGCAAGCAATATTTCTATCCCGATCTTCCTAAAAACTACCAAATCTCTCAATTCGATCTTCCCATTGCCGAGCATGGTTGGTTAGAAATTGAAACCGAAGATGGCACAACCAAACGGATTGGGATTACGCGCCTGCATATGGAAGAAGATGCTGGAAAATTGGTTCATGCTGGTTCCGATCGCCTCTCTGGTTCCAGTCACTCCCTCGTAGACTACAACCGCACGGGTGTCGCTCTCTGTGAGATTGTTTCCGAGCCAGACATTCGCACTGGAGCGGAAGCTGCTGCCTATGCCCAAGAACTGCGCCGCACCCTACGCTATCTGGGTGTCTGTGATGGCAACATGCAAGAAGGTTCCCTGCGCTGTGATGTGAATATCTCTGTGCGTCCTGTGGGAAGAGAGGAGTTTGGCACAAAGGTAGAAATCAAGAACATGAACTCCTTTAATGCCATTCAACGAGCGATCGACTATGAAATCGAACGTCAAGTGAATGCGATCGAGGCAAATGAAAAAATTTATCAAGAAACACGTTTGTGGGAAGAGAACACCCAACGCACGATCAGCATGCGCTTGAAGGAAGGTTCTAGCGACTATCGCTATTTCCCCGAGCCTGACTTGGTGGCGATCGAAGTTCCTGCTGCCACCTTAGCGAAGTACAAATCAGAATTACCCGAATTGCCCTCTGCCAAACGCAATCGCTATAAAAGCGAATTCGGTCTGAGTGCCTATGATGCCAACTTAATTGCTGACGATCGCGCTGTATCTGAATATTTTGATGCGGTTGTGAAGTTGGGAATCGATCCGAAACAAGCCTTTAACTGGATCATGGGCGATATTACAGCTTATCTCAACGAGAACAAGCTCAAAATTGTCGATCTGCCTCTTACCCCAACAGTTTTAGCGGAATTGATTACCTCGATCGCCGATGGAACCATTAGTAGCAAAATTGCCAAGGATATCTTGCCTGAATTATTGGCTAAGGGTGGCTCTGTGAAGGCGATCGTGCAAGCAAAAGGATTAACGGTTTTAGCAGGTGCAGATTTAGAGAAAATCATCGATCAAATTCTGAACGAGAACCCCAAGGAAGTCGAGCAATACCGTGCGGGCAAAACAAAGTTGCTAGGCTTTTTTGTCGGTCAAACCATGAAGAAAACCCAAGGACGGGCTGAACCTCAAGCAACGAATCAATTGATTAGCGAAAAATTAAATCAGGTTACATAGACCCTCCTCTATCCATTTCCACCAGTAGGGAAGCTACTTCCCTACTGCAAGCATGATAAATGCTAAGAGTTAAGAGGCAGAACTAAATGCTTGGCATCTAGTTCTGCCTCTTTGTCGTTTTACTTCCATAATCTCATGCCAATTTCACTTGAATTTGCCACAGATCGAGCTTTGAGTTGCGATCGATTCAATTCAGTACGATTAAGTACGATTCAATCTAGGATAGGCACATTCTTAGCCACTCAAACCCAAGTCCTAAGAGATTTAGGAGATTGTACTCATGGATTTTAAGTTTGGGGTGCTTATTTGAACCTATATGTATTTTCCTACACTTGACTTTTGAGCAAGGGCTACTTTAATCTACGGTATACCAATCAAGATGCCGTAGATTTCTGTAAAGTTTTCTAGCTTCTACCCATAAAACCTATATCCCGATTGCTATGCAGCGGGTTTAGATTCAAATTGGTTGCCCTAAAAACTGACCGTGAGAAATATTTTTATGCTTAAAGATGCACAAGGACTCAATGTAACAACAGATTCCAAACAGGCGATCGCTGCGATCGACGCCCATGCCAAGCAATGTCTGTGTTACAGCGATCGCGCTGAGTCCAGCATTCTCCAAGCTGTTGCTGCCGATCCTACCTGCATTTTGGCAAATGCTCATGCCGCTGCCTATTATCTTGCTCAAGAGAATGCCGTCAGCCACCAACAAGCAATTCCTTACCTGCTTGATGCCAAGAATCATATAGCACAGGCAACTGAGCGAGAAAGGCTTTACGTTTTAGCAACAGAAGCATGGGCGAAGGGGAAGATCGATCGGGCGATCGCTTACTGTGAGGAACTCGTCGTGAGATTTCCCTATGACATCTTGGCAGTACAGCGAGCCCAGTACCATTACTTCTATATGGGCAATAAAATCGGATTGATGTGTATTGCAGGAAACGCTTTAGCCGCCGATCCTAGTAATCACTACCTTATGGGTATGTTGGCATTTGGACTGGAACAATGCGATCGTCTCTCTGAAGCCGAACGCATCGCCCGCTTTGCCGTGGATATGAATCGCTACGATCCTTGGGCGCATCATGCGGTGGCGCATGTAATGGAAACACAAGGGCGCTATGAGGAAGGCATTGTCTGGATGGAAAATCTTGCCGATGTTTGGGAAGACTGCAATTCAATGCTCTATACCCATAACTGGTGGCATGTGGCGCTCTTTTATCTAGCAAAAGGTGACAGCGCTAAAGTCCTTTCTCTCTATGACGATCGCATCTGGGGGAGGGCTCAGAAAAGTTCTCCCAAAGATCAGGTGGGAGCCATATCGCTGCTACTGCGCTTAGAATTGCAGGGAATCGATGTAGGTAAGCGTTGGCAGGAATTATCCGCCTACCTGTCCCCACGTATTCACGAACATGCTTTGCCATTTCAGGATTTACACTATGTTTATGCACTTACCCGTGCCAATCACCTCGATTTAACGAAAGAGATGATATTAAGTATGGAAGCCCATGCTTTGACTGTCGAGCCCTGCCTTCAAAAAGCATGGCAGGAGGTAGCTCTACCCGTGGCTAAAGGTGCGATCGCCTATGCCCTCCATGATTGGAAGAAGTCTGTAAAGGAACTCAAGCCCGTTCTATCTCGACTGCATGAAGTGGGGGGCAGTAAAGCACAAAGGGGCTTATTCGAGCAGATTTATGCGGATGCCAACAAACAAGCTATGCTCGAAAGCGGTCGATATTTCTATCCTCGCCACGCTCAAGCGATCGCTTCATAACCCACTGCGATCGCGGCATCATAGGCAAGGGCGATCGGAGCGTAATCTGTTTCTGCGACCCGTGCATAGGAGCGGATTTTTGCTTGGTTCATAGATGCCTGCAATTCTGGATCGGGCTGTAGCAAGATCGCCTGCAATTGTGCGATCGTATGAGGTTCCAAGTGAGGTGATGCCACGATCGGGGGCATGGGAGAAGGGATAGAATCAATTATTCGTAAGGACTTTGCCAGTTCGGATGAATGCCGCAGTTCTTCTTCTAATACGACACTATCGATCGCGGCACAATCGGCTAATCCTGTGGCAATCCACTGTAGCGATCGCTGGTGAGAACCCGATGGCTGCACGGAACCAAAGAATCCATTTGTGAGATTGCGCTGAACTAGTTGATATCGCAATAGGTTAGAGTTGTTGGGAAATAAAAACAAGTTGTGGACAGGGTTTTCCTCTTCCCTTC
>NZ_JAZBJZ010000072.1:0-26117 GCF_036349135.1 Tumidithrix elongata BACA0141 | reverse complement strand
ACGAAGTATTCTTTGCTTCATCAGACCCCGTTGCATTTCATTCTTGAATTGGCGCATCAATAAATGAAATTGCTGGAGACATTAATAAAATCATTACAGATGCTAATTCCAAAGGCAACCTAAAGTTTCCTTTTCCCATTGTTATTCTAATTACAAAAAGTGACAAATTAGATCTAACTAATCTGTTTCATGGCAGTACTTTTTATGAAAAGATTAAAAATGTTTTTCCCCCTCTATTTAAGTCAGACAAATGGCGAGTAATGATTTGTCCAGTCACTCTTTTTGGAGATGGATTAGACAGTGAGAAGAAAGAAATTGATGGTGATATTAAACCGAAAAAATTGTTTCTTCCATTAGCATTTGCTCTATTTCATTGCTTGGAAAATCTGATAGAAGAAACACAAAAGAATTTAAATGATAGATATAAAAATCAAATCGAATCTAGTATAAACAAGACAAATGATAAGATACAGTCTATCAAAACTAGACAAGATAAGATTATGAGTCACCCCCCAAGGAGTTGGGAAAGAATAACTTCTTGGTTTTCTGGTGAAATTGGAGAACTTGAAAAAAAACTTTCTGCTTTGAGATCTGAGAAGCAAGATTTGGAAAAAGAGTTAAATAACAAAAATAAATTCCATGAGTCTGAACTGAATAAGCTAAGTCAATACAAAAAGTATAAAGATATATTAGCTATAGAGATAAGATTTTGTTCAACAAGCAATGAAATCAAGATTACTCAACAAGGAAGAGATTTTACTGTTGATTTGCCGCTTGAGTAAAAAGCATAATAATGCGTTGGAACCGACCGATGAGAGGTAATCTACCTTAGTGGTGCAGAAAATTTTTTTGAGTCTCATGTGAGACTGCGGTTAAACCTATTTGATAGTCTAGAACGCCCTATCCTCCTAGATGAAATACAGAATCCACAAAAATCTGTCTCACAGCAAGAATCTTGCACGGCAATGGTTTCAGGACTTATCTGCACCACTAAAGGTAATCTATAAGAGTCTATGGCGGCTCAACTACACCGTTATGGTCTTGTCCCTATAGGCAAGGTTGAGAATTTTCCCTGCTAACATCGCTGCTCCAAAGCCATTGTCGATATTCATCACACCGATGCCTGTAGCACAGGAATTCAGCATGGTTAAGAGCGGTGCTAGCCCGTTAAAACTAGCGCCATAGCCAATGCTCGTCGGTACGGCAATTACAGGACAACTAACCAAACCCGCTACGACCGAAGCGATCGCACCTTCCATCCCAGCGACAACGATCAGAACTTCGGCTTGGGTCAGCATTTCTCGATGACTGAGCAATCGATGAATTCCCGCTACCCCCACATCCCAAAGGCGTTTGACCGTAAATCCACAGAGTTCGGCAGTAATGGCAGCTTCTTCGGCGATCGGCAAGTCGGCAGTGCCTGCGGTGAGGATCGTAATCGTGCCCGATCGCAGTGGCATCGACTCACCCAAACAACAGATTTTTGCCTCTGGGAAATAGCGCAACTGCCGCAAAGTTGGTTGCAATAGGGAAAATACCGAAGCTTCGATTTTGGTCGCCATTACGATAGAACCATGCTGGTTCATGACCTGCATGATTTGGAGAATTTGTTCGGGTGTCTTGCCAATGCCAAAAATAACTTCTGGAAAGCCCGTCCGCAGAGTGCGGTGACGATCGATTTTGGCAAAGTCCCCGACAGGTTCAAAGTCTAAATTTTTTAAATTTTCTAGGGCTTTTTGTGGTTCCAAATTTCCCTGCGCCACATCCTCTAGAAGCTTAAGCAGCTTATCCTGCATTGTATTTTGGTTATGTTTGCGTTTCTGGTAATTCGGAACTGGATTCTAAATTCACCGAAGCATTAACTTCAGGATTGGAAATGGGATTGAGGCAGAAACTGGCAATCAATGCGATCGCCAACCACCACAAAATTTGCACTTGAGGTCGATACCATACTGTATCGACGAGACCGTGAATGAGCATACCTGCGATTACGCTTAAGGCGGCCACGATCCACAGACCTTCAGAGACTCGCAGCGATCGCACGCGGTTCAGATTTTGCCAACCGACCCGAATTACCATGGCGACAAGCCAAATATAGCAAGCTGCCCCAACAAAACCAGTTTCTACGGTAATTTCTAAGGGAACGGAATAGGTACCCAGGGCACTGAAACCAGAGCTTTGATAGACAGGATAGACTTGGTTAAAGGCTTTGTTCCCAGGCCCAATGCCGAAAATTGGACGTGCCTTGATCATCTTAAATACGGCTGGCCAAACATTGAGCCGAAAACTGTTACTGCTGTCTCCACCACCAGAGAAGATACTTTCAACCCGCGATCGCAATTTCGGGAATAAAAGCACGCTTAGCGTCATGATGCCGACAGTTCCCCCAAAAAAGCTGGGCAACGCCCAAATCGGAAGTCTTCGACCCCACCAATAGACGAGAAGTAGAACGAGCACGAGGCTTTCTACAGCAATACCGACCAATGCCCCACGACTCTGGGTTTGGACGATGCAGAATACGCCAGCGATCGCGACTAATGCTGCAAAAAATTTGGTTGCCCAACTGCGCCAATGTAATGCTGCCACCACACCCAAGGGTAAGGATGGCATTAGGTAGCCAGCTAGTAAGTTGGGATTGCCGATAAAGCTATAAATTCGAGTAGTTCCCGCTAACTCTGAAGTGGGGTCAGTCCAAGTGGCTAGTTCCTCTGCACCTAAATACCACTGTTGAATGCCATAGGCGCAAACCACTAAGGTTGTGGCTAAATAGGCTGCAACAAACATCGATCGCCAACCCATCTGATTATTTGCCGTTTTATTGGTCGATAAAGGGTCTAAATCCTCTCCAGAATTCTCGTTATCGAAAAGGGTTTCTGAAGGGGGACTAAGACGCATCAAGCGACTGAACGAAACAAAAATCAAGAAATAGGTAGTGAGCTTGATCAATCCATCAAGGGCAGCACCGCGAACTGGTGAGATTGCCGTCGCGATCGCGGCAATAACCCAATACACAATTAGCGGTGAATGAATTGCCGTCCAAGGTGGAACCTGCGGATCTTGCCCATCGTGGCGATCGCCAATCCAGATCGTCAGCCAAAACACACCACATAGGACAGCAATCAGCCCAGTCAGATAATTTTCTAAATAGGGCAGGGTCACCACGAGCAATAGTAAAAGCGCACCGAGGGACTTTATCCCAATCAGTTTGCTGCCCTGCTGCCATTCTTGGGCAAATTGCAGCGACCGCAGAGCCTGCTGCGGAATCACTTTTGCCTTTGAGATTAAATCCATAGATATTTGCTAATCGCCGACAAATCAACTGACAAATCAATAGGGGCAGGTAGCATTTCGCCCCGCCAGTCTAGTAACTGTACCAAAACAAGGTAACCCACACCCAACCCAACCGCCACGACTCCTGTCAAGATAGCTATCCACTGCGATCGCTGCATAGGTAATAAACAAAATAAGCAACACTAACTGCTATTATCGCTCTTAGTCGGGAACAAGCTCATTCGATGTTGGGTCTAGTAATTTGAACCTAAAAGGAAACCACAAGTTTCCCAGCCGTTTAAATCACATGTCAACTTTGGAGCCAGTCGATGAGCTATAGCCTATCTTGGTCAACTGCAATTGAGGTTCAATCTCCCTCTATCCCTGTGTCAGATGATAAGCTCTCTAACTTAGATTTGGTATGCCTCTGTACGCAAGGTGCGCAGCCAAGTAAATCGGCATTTGCTGAGTTGATGCGACGTCATCAATCGCATGTCGATCAAGTTTTATATAAACTAGCTCCAGACTGGCAAGATCGGGCTGACTTAGCACAAGAGGTTTGGATCAGGGTCTACCGTAATATTAAGCGATTGCAAGAACCCGAAAAATTTCGAGGTTGGTTGAGCCGCATTACCACAAACCTCTTTTATGACGAACTGCGTAAGCGCAAACGTGGTGGAGGAATAATCTCGCTCGATGCGCCCCGAATGACGGGAGATGGTGGCGAAATGGAATGGGATCTACCTAGCAATGACCCAGGTCCGGTTGAAAATCTGTCAACCCAAGAATTTTACGAGCATCTCCGCACCGCAATTAAAGATTTGCCTAGTGGATTTCGAGAAACAATTGTGCTAAGAGAAATTGAAGGACTTTCTTACGAGGAAATTGCTGAAATTACAGGTGTCTCTCTAGGTACAGTAAAGTCGCGGATTGCTAGAGCCAGATCGAGGCTGCAAACCCAACTGCAACCCTATCTATCTAGTTTGTAAGGAAGGTGTTTTTGAAATGAGTTCTAAACTAAACATGACAAGTCGAGTACCCACCCCTCAAGAACGGTTTGAGTTACTGAGTGCCTATCTGGATAACGAAGTTAGCCGAGAAGAAAAGCTCTTGGTCGAAGAGTGGTTAGCGACAGATGCCAATTTCCGTCGCTTGCACCAACAACAACTGCGCCTGCGCCAGATGTTAATCGACTTGCCCGTTCCTGCATTCGATCGCAACGTTTCGCCTAGTGCCACAAAAGCCAATACGGAGCTAATGATCGACCAGGTCATGGCAAAGATTGAAAAGCGATCGCAGCGGCGCAAGTGGGCTTGGGGCGGTATCGGTCTCGCAGCGGCAGCAGTGATTGGCATTGTGGGCTCTGTATTTACCCTCAACTCATCACCGCAGTTTAGCCCCGTAAGCAATCAATTTAAGCCCTCACAAGAGGAACCCTTAATCTTGGCAATGGAAAAGCCAATTGTGCCCATTCCCAAGTCCATGATGGACAAACAACCTGATAAATAATTTCGGCTCGAAGGGTAGTATTTTCCACACAAAGGCAAAGGTAGATATTACTTTTGCCTTTCTAGTATGTATCCCTAGATTTTGATGCCGAGTTCAAAGGCATCCGCACGAGTTAGAATTTAAGATTCACGCTCCGTGCGGGCTTTCAAAGAACGTTTTTTAACAATGGTATGAATTATGGTTTTCCGTAATTCCTTCTATAGACGTTTCCACCAAATTTTTTCTGTAGAATGAAGATTACTATCGAGATGAGTAATGGCTATGAGAGACTCGAACAAAAAATCGCGCTATAAACAGCCACTTCTTTACCTTGCGCTCCTAGTTATTGGCGCACTAATAGGTGCATTGGCAGTTGTTGCAAAGACCAACCTACCAAGTGCTAGCGTCTCAACGCTGCCGCAAATTGCATCGATCTCACCTGCAATGGCAACAGATAGCAGTGCTACAAAGGTTGCAGCGATTCCCTTGCCAGATGCCAACTACAACTTTATTGCTCAAGCGGTCAATCGCACGGGACCTGCGGTCGTTAGGATCAATGCCTCCCGCACAGTTGCATCTGAGCCTTTGCCAGATATGCTGAACGATCCGTTTTTCCGTCAGTTCTTTGGCGATGAGATCAGACGCGCCCCTAAAGAACGGATCGAACGCGGCACTGGCTCAGGATTTATTATCAATAAAGATGGCGACATCATTACCAATGCTCACGTTGTCGATGGTGCAGACAAGGTAACCGTTATTCTCAAAGATGGTAGACAGCTAGAAGGTAAAGTCTTGGGTGCTGACCCGCTTACCGATGTTGCTGTCGTCAAAGTCAGTGCCGATAATTTGCCCGTTGTCAGTCTGGGCAGCTCGCAAAACCTTCAGCCCGGTGAATGGGCGATCGCGATCGGCAATCCTCTAGGACTTGACAACACTGTCACCGCTGGCATCATTAGCGCCTTGGGGCGTAGTAGCGGTCAGATTGGCGTTGACAAGCGCGTTAACTTTATTCAAACCGATGCTGCGATCAATCCTGGCAACTCAGGTGGTCCTCTGCTCAATCAACAGGGCGAAGTCATCGGTGTAAATACGGCAATCATTCAAGGGGCGCAGGGACTGGGTTTTGCTATCCCGATTGAAACTGCTCAACGCATTGCGAAGCAACTGATTGACAATGGGAAAGTTACTCGTGCTTACCTTGGCATTCAGATGGTGACGCTCGATGCCAGCACCAAAAAACAAATCAACGAAAGCGAGAATACTCCTTTTAAGGTTACGGAAGAAAAGGGCGTATTAATTGCCAAGGTTGTACCTGATTCCCCTGCGGCTAGGGCAGGTTTGAAAACTGGGGATGTGATTACCAAAGTCAACGGCGAAGAAGTCCTTTCAGCCGATAAGGTGCAGCAAATTGTAGAAGGTAAGTCAGTAGGCGATCGCATTCAAGTTGAGGTCAAACGTACCAACCAAACAATCACCATTGCTGTCGAAGCTGGCGAATTTCCAAAGCAGTCTCCTGGCTAAGATAATTAACCAAATCGTAGGGGCAATTCATGAATTGCCCCTACGATCGAGATTGGGTGGGATTTTTTGCCTTGATATCTAATGACAATTAGCTTTTATTCGCCAAAACACCGTTCAGGAAAATATCGGCAACGCCCTCTGCCATTTGTTTTAACTCAAAAGGCGAACCACCTGTGGCCATGGTTTCATTGCTAAACCCAGCTACCGCAAACATCCCCACAAACACTCTGGCAATGACTTTAGGATCGAGGCTCGATCGATAAATTCCCTTGTCGATCGCTTCCTCAAAGTACACTTCAGCAATATCGGTCATCTTACCGATCACCTCTGACTGAATCCGATCGCGTAACTCTGGGTGAAACTGTGCTTCCATAAAACACACTTTCATCATGTCGAGATTTTCTTGCATATTGTCCATGCGACGGCGCATCATCTGCGCGATCGCCTTATAGCTGCCCATTTCACTTAATTCGGTGAGCAAATCTGTGAGAATTTGTACCCATCCCTGAGTAGCCACTTCAATCAGGATTGCTTTCTTGTTGGCAAAATAACGAAATAGCGTGCCTTCGGCAATTCCAGCATCAACGGCAAGCTCTTTGGTGGTCGTTCCGTCAAAACCCTGACGAGCAAACAGCTTTTGGGCTGACAGTAAAATCTTACTGCGGGTATCTAGTTCGACTTGGGGCTGCGGCTTGAAAAATTTCATAGAGTCAAGGTGATGGGAAGCATATACAGAATTCTGACTTATTCGATCGCGAATCTTTAAATATTGAATAATTTCTTTAGGAAAATAAATCCTAGGTGGAGTGATTTTTGACTTTCTTGTTATTTTTTGTTAAATCACTGCCATAATTGCTCTAAATTTTTAGAAAATCTTTTATTCTCAAGCTTTTAAAATCTTAAATCCCACTTTCACTCAGTCTTAATTCGCTCAGTCTCAAGTTGGTTCTAGTATCACCCAAGCGATCGGATAATTCAGATAATAAAACTACGCGTTAAATTAGAGCCACCGATGAATTCTTCTCAAGAAATCTTGCGATTACAGGACTTACTCCCCGCATCATGGCGTATGAAAACGACGATCAAAGCTAAAACCGATCAGCAATCTGTAATCGCAAGTACGCCGCTTTTGCCATGGGCTAGCATAGTGCAAGTCAGCATAAATTTTCGGATATGGTCGCAGTTAAGCGAAGCAAATCGCGATCTACTTCTGCTCCGAGAAGTGGGATGGCGACAAGAGAGTAAATGGCTCAAAATAGGCGTCTATCAGTCATTAGCATTGTTATCGATAGGAGGAGGTGTTGTAGAACTGGTACAAGGAGATGTTACAGGGATCGCGATCGCTTTGTTATTGGGGACCGTGGCAGTCAATCAGGTATGGCGCAAAAACCAGGGTTCGCAAATCCAAATCGATGCCGATCTTGAAGCCCTCCGCGCTGCTCAGCGACGAGGCTATACTGAAGAATCAGCGGCGAGAGCTTTGCTAGAAGCAATCCCTGCTGCTGCTAAGCTAGAAGGTCGATATATTCCTGAGTTTATAGAATTGCTACGTTGTCAAAACCTACGTGCGATCGCTGGCTTATCTAGCGTAACCGTGCCGTCCAATTCCGAATAAGTAGCGCTGTATACCGTTACACAGAATTAAGAATTGACTAAGCGATGATTAAGTAGGTTTAGGTGATAATGAAGTTTGGCTTTAATAAATTCAATCAGAAGGTTAATTAATCATAAAAAGAGTCTCCCTGCACTGAGAGATCATAGAATCGGGAAATTGAAATGGGAAATTGTAGAAATGCGATCGAAGAGCTAGTCATAGCTGAAGCAGAAACACAAATACAACGTTTAGGACCTCAAGCTAGAGAACGAGTCGATCTAAGCGAAGTAATTGCCTATGCACTAAATCGTTTACCCCCCATGTATGCCACAACCCATAGAGGTTGGACGCAACAGCGTCAAAGGGCTAGCAGCGAACTTGCCAATCAAATTAGTGCAGTGGTACGAAACGGGCTACTGGGCGTACAGCGAGATACATTACGCCAGCTAGATCCTTTACCCAATCACGAGCTTGCGAGTCAAACACGTACTCTTGTGAGGTTGCAACAACTGCTTAAAAGAAAGGATCTGAAGTGGAAAGATGTACCAGGTGCGGTGAATGAAGCCCTGATGGATGTGCGTTACCAAGGCTCGCTTGGAAGTAGCTACCTCAGCCTCGATCGCAGAAATGCGGTAAGTGCCAAATCATATCTCAAACGCAAGACGACTCAAGAGACTTCCTTTGTCCGTTCTCCAACAGCAGGTAATGAGGATCAAGATTTTGAGTCTTACATGAGTGGCACAGCCTATCGCTATAGTAATATTCTTGAAAATTTGGTGACTGCGATCGCCGAACGGCGCATGGAGAGACTTTCTCCTGAATTGCAGGCTCAAATTAATCTAGACGAAGTACTGGCATATGCACTCAATCGGTTACCGCCGATGTATGCTACCAGCAATCGCGGGCTTAAGCAGTTGCGTCAGCAAGTTAAGACAGAGATGACCAACGAAATGATGAGTATTGTCAAACAAGCCTTTGTCAAGGTTGCTCAAGCGCCAGCGAGGGTTTTGTCTCCCTTGCCCTTTGAACGATATAACCTAGAACAAGATGAATCCCTAGAGAAACTCAAGGTGATCTTAAAACGCGATGATGTGACTTGGCGCAATGTTGTAGAGCTGATCGAAGAAGCTATCCTCAAAAAGGCGAGTACTCCTACCAATATTTGGACGGGTGACCATATCCCCTAAAGAAATACAAAATTGTGAAGCAAAAAGTTAAGTAAGATAGCTATTAGTAACAATTTGTAAGCGATCGCACTTGAAACTATGAATCCAATCATTCAAACCAAAATCGAAGGTCAGATTAACAATAACAAGATCATGATCTACATGAAGGGCACGCCCTCGATGCCCCAATGCGGATTTTCGGCGGCTACGATCCAAGTTTTTTCAGCCTTGGGCTATCCGTTTGAGACCTATGACATTTTGCAAGATCCTGAAATTCGTCAAGGTATCAAAGAGTTTTCTAATTGGCCAACGATTCCTCAGGTATATGTCAATGGTGAATTTGTTGGGGGCTGCGACATTGTGATGGAAATGCACAAGCAGGGTGAATTGGAACCATTGCTTAAAGAAGCCATGGCGAGCTAGTAAACCTCCTGTTAGGGCACGAAGCATTCGCAAAGATCTGTTTTGCCTTGAGGGCAAAGCTTTGATAGGAATGCTTTGCCCTTACCCCTGATGAAAATAGTGTTTTTATCTGCGTGAGCCGATCTAAAGCTGACGCTAAATGTTTTTGTCAACCGTTTTGTCATTAGTTTTGATTATGCAACTGTTAAAAAGTTGCATAATTAAGAAATTTGTAACTTTTACAACCGTAATCCCACGCTGCTTTCTAAATTTAATCATGTCTAGCTTTCCTGCTCTTACTGGTGCTGAAATCCGATCGCGTTTCTTGAAGTTTTTTGAGGAGCGCTCGCATAAAGTTTTGCCTAGCGCCTCGTTAGTACCTGAAGATCCCACCGTATTGCTAACGATCGCGGGAATGCTGCCGTTTAAACCAATCTTCCTCGGTCAGCAAGAGCCAGAAGTGCCAAGAGCGACAACTTCGCAGAAATGTATTCGCACCAATGACATTGAGAATGTCGGGCGCACGGCTAGACATCACACTTTTTTTGAGATGCTCGGTAATTTTAGCTTTGGCGATTATTTTAAAAAAGAAGCGATCGCTTGGGGTTGGGAACTGGTTACTAAAGAATTTAAGTTGCCGCCAGAGCGATTGGTGGTCAGCGTTTATCACAGCGACGAAGATGCCTTTGCAATCTGGCGCGATCGGATTGGCATTCCTGCCCACCGCATTCAACGCATGGGGGATGACAACTTTTGGGCATCCGGTGCAACGGGGCCCTGTGGACCTTGCTCGGAAATTTACTATGACTTTCATCCCGAACTAGGCGATGAAAAAATCGATCTAGAGGATGATTCGCGCTTCCTAGAGATTTACAATCTCGTCTTTATGGAATTAAATCGTGATGCCAATGGAGATCTCACCCCACTCAAGAAGCAAAACATCGATACGGGGCTGGGATTGGAACGCATGGCGCAGGTATTGCAGGGCGTTCCCAATAACTACGAGACCGATTTAATCTTTCCGATTGTCAAAAAAGCTGCAGATCTGGCTGGGATTGACTATCACCAAAGCGATGAGAAGACTAAAACTTCGCTCAAGGTGATTGGCGATCACGTTCGCTCTGTGGTGCATATGATTGCCGATGGCATCAATGCTTCCAATGTGGGTCGCGGCTATATCTTGCGTCGTTTGTTACGTCGGGTCGTGCGTCACGGTCGCTTGATTGGCATTGTGGGGGAATTTACCTCTGATGTTGCCGAAACCGCGATCGCACTGTCAGAAACCGCCTATCCCAATGTAAGAGAGCGAGAGAAAATCATTAAAGCAGAACTTCAGAAAGAAGAGAATCGCTTTTTGCAAACCTTGGAAAGGGGCGAGCGTTTGCTCGATGAAATCTTAGCGAATCCTGAAAACCAAGCGAGTAAGCGCATCAAAGGTAGCGACGCTTTCACGCTCTATGATACCTATGGTTTTCCTTTGGAACTCACCCAAGAAATTGCCGAAGAGCAAGGCTTGACTGTTGATGTCGATGGCTTTAATGCTGCCATGCTGGAACAACAAGAACGTTCTAAAGAAGCTCACGAAGAGATCGATCTATTGACAAAAGTCAACTGGTCGGAACTGGCAACGGAAGTTGGGAAGACGGAGTTTCTCGGCTATACGCAGCTTGAGAGTAACGCTACCGTTAAGGCGATCTTGGTGAATGGGGTCAGTGTGAAATCTGCCAAAACGGGCGACAAGGTACAAATCCTGCTCGATCACACGCCATTTTATGCCGAGTCTGGCGGACAAGTGGGCGATCGCGGATTCCTGACCAGTATTGAATCGATTGTGAGAATTGACGATGCGCAAAAGGAATCAAATCTATTCATTCATATTGGGAAGATTGAAGTAGGCGAAGTTAATGTCCGAGATGAGGTGAAAGCCCAAGTCACTGTTTCCGAACGTCGTCGCATTCAAGCTCACCATACGGCTACGCACCTCTTGCAGTCTGCGTTGAAGCAGATCGTCGATCCGAATGTTTCCCAAGCAGGTTCGCTGGTCGCAGCCGATCGCTTGCGGTTTGACTTCAATCTCTCGCGTTCCGTTACCTCAGAAGAGCTCTCCAAAGTCGAGGCTCAGATTAATCGGTGGATTGCCGAAGCCCATGATTCGGTTACGGAAGTGTTACCGATCGCAGAGGCAAAGGCTAAAGGCGCGATCGCCATGTTTGGCGAAAAGTATGGTGCAGAAGTACGAGTACTCGACATTCCCAATGTGTCGATGGAATTGTGCGGTGGTACTCATGTGAAGAACACCAGCGAAATTGGTCTGTTCAAAATTATGTCCGAGTCAGGTGTCGCTTCTGGGATTCGTCGGATTGAAGCGGTAGCAGGTCAAGCTGTGGGTGACTACCTTGCCGTGCGAGATGCTGTGACGAAGGATTTAAGCGATCGCTTTAAAATTAAGCCCGAAGAGATTCCCGATCGGATTACCAGTTTGCAAAATGAACTAAAAACTGCTCAAAAGCAAATAGAAGCCTTGCAACAGCAACTCGCGCTCACCAAAGCCGAAAGTTTACTGGCTGAAGCGGAATCCATTGGCGAATTTAAGCTCATTGTGGCGCAACTAGATGGTGTCGATGGCGAATCGCTCAAAACTGCTGCCGATCGCTTACTATCCAAGTTAGGCAATGGTGCGGTGGTGCTCGGTTCGATTCCAGAAGCGGGTAAGGTCAGTTTGGTGGCAGCTTTTAGTAAAGCTGTGAATGCCAAAGGATTGCAGGCCGGGAAATTTATCGGCGCGATCGCGCAAATTTGCGGTGGTGGTGGCGGCGGTCGTCCCAACCTTGCCCAAGCGGGTGGCAAAGATCCAGATAAACTACCTCAGGCTCTTATCGAGGCGAAAAATCAATTAAAGGCTGGACTTACACCTTAAAATTCGCCTTAAATAGTTCTCCCCCAGGATACATAATAGGGCTTTTAGGTTTCTCGAAGGGCTTTGTACCATTAGTGTAAATAGTACAAAGTCTTTGAAGAGAATCAAAAATCTGCTTACTCTTCTGTACCCTCCTCTTCTAAACTGATAATCTGCCCGTTAAATATATCGGCGATTCTTCTGATCGCGATATCTTCATCGGAAGGAGAAATAAACATATTCTTAGCTGGGCTTATGGTTGAGGCTTCTGGAGAATTCGATATTGGAGCAGAGTTGTTGGCTGTTGGAATTGTGGCTTGATTTATACTGGGAACTGCTGGGGCAGAACGAGGGATTTCCGCTTGCGGCTGTACGGGATTCTGTACCTGATTCTGGGCGTGAGTGGGAGGGCGATCGCTGGTCGGTGACGCCTGTGAAGAAGGTGCTTGTTGTGTTGGTGAGGGATTGGGGAAGGCTGGAGCATGTCGCAAGGGCTGTTGAGTGGGTTCTTGTACGGATACTTTTGCGGCTGGTGCGGTAAATTGGACAGGCGTTAGTGCGGTGGGACTTCCAACAACATTCGCTGTAGAAAGAGAATCGATCGCTTCAATTTCTAATTTAACGGAATTCCCAAATACCTTGCGGCAACATTGTTCTACCTCATGCATCTTGGGCTTAACATGCCTGATGTTATTGCGAGTGATGCCAACTTTGACGATCGCTTGGTTCACTTCCAATAGTTTCCCTTGCTGCGCTAAAACTTCCTTGGCAACTCTAGAAATCGATTCTAAATGTCCTAAGATTTGCGCCCATGAGGTTTCTAAGTCCAAAGCAAAAACAGATACGGGAGGTTCCTGAGTCTGAGGTTCGGGTTTGGGTGCATCCTCTTCTCTAGTGAATGATTTCTCGGCGATCGGTTCTGGTGGGGGTAGGACTGGAATCTGCTCGACTTGTTTAGGCTCGATAACTTCAGTGATTTGGACAGGAGCGAATTCTGAAGCAGGCGATCTAGCAGGAGTTACAGCGGGAGGAGCATTGTTAGCAGGCGTTACAACAGCAGGAGTGGTAGCAACTGCTGCTGGAAGTTGGGACTTGGAATGAATCGGTGTTGCAGGAACGGTATTCGCTTGGAAGTTTACCTGAGAATTTACAGGGGGATAGGTTTGTGAAGGTGGTGCGATCGCTGAGGGCAGTAAGCCCATTAACGTAACTTCCAGCCAAAGTCGAGGCTGCGTGCTGTTTTTGACCTGGACTTCTGCCGATCTCAGATGTTTTTGTCCTTCTAGAATTGCAGGGAGCGATAATGCCTGTGCCAAATGTTTCAAGCGTTCCCAACTGGGGCGAGTGAGGGCAACGAGGTCGTTGCGATCGCTGGCAGTTTTGGCAATCAAGAGATCTCGATAACTTCCCGCCAAACTCTGCAAAACAATTAACGGCTCTCTGCCGCGATCCATAATCTGTCGCACAAAATCGATAATCTGGGTGGGACTATCGGAAGCGATCGCCTCTAATAAAGAGAGTAAATCTCGCTCGGGCACGGAACCGACTAGATCCCAGACAGCTTCGGGTGTAATTTCTCCTTCGATTAAACTCAACTGATCTAAGAGCGACTCTGCATCCCGCAACCCTCCTTGAGAAATCTGTGCCACCAAGAGCAAAGCTTCAGGATTGATTTCGATCTTCTCATTTTGGGCAATCTTACCTAAGTGGGAGACGATATCATCTAAGGGAATCCGCCGAAAATCAAACCGCTGACATCGCGAAATAATTGTAGGTAAAACCCTCTGCGGATCGGTGGTTGCGAGGATAAACACAACGCGATTGGGAGGCTCTTCTAAAGTCTTAAGCAAAGCATTGAATGCTGCGGTACTGAGCATATGACATTCGTCGATCGCGTAAACCTTATATCTCGCTTGCACGGGTGCAAACTGAGCGCGTTCGATGATTTCACGAATGTTATCGACCCCTGTATTGCTTGCTGCATCAATTTCGGTAATGTCTAAACTTCTACCCGTGGTAATTTCTCGGCACATCGAACAAGTACCGCAGGGCGTGGGCGTTGGGGCATCATAACGAATGCAGTTGAGCGACTTGGCAATAATCCGCGCTGTAGAGGTCTTCCCCGTTCCCCTAGCCCCCGTGAGCAAGTAAGCAGGCGCGATCCGCTCTGTTTTGATGGCATTGGTTAAAGTGGTCGCGATCGCCTCTTGCCCCACCAAATCTGCAAAGGTCTGGGGGCGATATTTATGATGAAGTGGCTCGTAGGTACTCATAAGCGATCGCGAGAGCAAAAAGCTACAACTATCCTGCATATTCTAAACCTTCGGCGACCAAAGTATAATTTGGGGTATTCGGCGAAGAGCGAAGAATTGCTAACGAAGTCTCTTTTTGTACACTCTCATCAAATATGGATGTTTCTAAGCGATCGTAAATCGATAGAAAAGTAGATTTGGATTACCCAGAATACATTTTCTATGCTCATATGAAAAATGCTGTAACACTTTTGCCAACTACTTTATCAAACTTCTTTAATAACATCAGGAAAACTGACAACTAGCTCTTTTTTTCTAATTTTTTCAATAAACTCGTTGGAGGTACTACAACCAAATTTCAAGATCATCTTGTACCATTCTTGTAAATCGGAAAGATTGTCGGGTTCGATTTGGAAAAATTTGACATGCTGTTGAAGATGATTTTTGAAGCCTGAGTCACGCATAGTATTGACAAAAGAGGTAATGATTTCAGAAGCAACTTTAAGTGACCATTCGGCAACGGAATTAGTGCTAACCGAATAAAGAAATGGAACAGGGATAGAGTTAATTTCCTGATCCGATAAAAGGGATTTGTATTTTTCTATAAGTCCTTCTTGTTCTCGGTTGATAAGTACTTGTCGATCATCAACTATCAACTTACGACTTCTTAAGTCGGACAATATTTTCACATGTTCCCTTATTAAACCATTAGTAGGTGTGTCTCCAGCTAATAGATGAACAATTCGATTACGAACTCTTACGAGAAGATTAAAATCCTGAAAAGGTTGATTTCCTTTTACAAATGGTGTATCTGATGTAGAACGACTTGCTTCAAATAGTCTTGTTTCAAGCTCTTTGTGAGCCTCTAAAAGTGGTTTACATACTGAAAACAGAGATTTTGCGTCAGACTCTTCTCTATCTCTTGCCAATTCAATAAGTTCATTTAGAAATACTTCTACTGTCATGGCAGAAAACAGAATAGCAATGGTTGCATCATCCTTTCCACCATCTGTAGATTCAGGTGTTTGATATATAACTCTCTGATAAGATGATTTAGCTATTTCAAAAATTTTTGGAGCACTTAAGTATGTGTCAGCCATCAAAGTTACTTTTATCCTATATTTCTTATAATTCTAACAGACACTATACTCAGATGTTGTCCCAGTGAAATAAACCTAAAAAGCTGGATTTTTATACTGAGAAATTAGGATTTTGGGGCTTAGTAACCTATCGTCATTCACTTTACATCACTAATTATGCAAAGACTTACTTTAGAGTTACCCGAACCACTTTACCAGCAGTTGACTCGAATCGCTGAGCTAACCTCTCAATCTTTAGAAGCGCTTGCCTTACAGAGTATTACGGGCAACCTGCCACCCTCAGTTGAGAATGCTCCATTAGAAATGCAGGCTGAGCTATCGCAAATGCAAGCATTGTCTATCGATCGACTATTAGAAATTGCCCAAAGTCAGATTGCGATCGCACAGGTAGAGCGTCATCACCTCCTTCTAGAAAGAAATCAATTGGGAGAGATTTCTGTAGAAGAGCAACAGGAACTCAGAAATTTAGGGCTGGCGGCAGATCGAATGATGCTGAAAAAAGCTTTTGCATGGTCAGTTTTGCGTTGGCGTGGTTATGCGATGCCAACCCTAGATGAATTACCACCAGAAGAGTAATGACCTCTATCTCAAATGTAATTCGCCAACAAGTTATTTCCGAAGCAGGACATCGCTGTGAGTATTGCCGTACCTCTAGTCGGCTCGTTGGCATGCCATTAGTTCTCGATCATATTATTCCTAAATCCCTAGGTGGTAATAGCGATCGCGAAAATATAGCAGCTTCTTGCTATCGATGCAACGAGTTCAAAGGAGCTAGAACTCAAGGAATTGACTCTAAGACAGGTGAGTTGATTCCATTTTTCAATCCGCGCAGACAAAAATGGACAGAACATTTTGTTTGGGCAAATGGTGGAACTCATATTATTGGTCTGACTGCAATTGGTAGAGTGACAGTTATTGCTTTGCGGCTTAACAATGAGTATATTGTAGAAGCGAGGCGTCTTTGGACTGCTAGAGACTGGCATCCACCTTGATTTGATAGAAGAGATCGCATTGGTTAAAGTGGTCGAGATCGCCTCTTGCCCCACCAAATCTGCAAAGGTTTGGGGGCGATATTTATGATGAAGTGGCTCGTAGGTACTCATATGTACACTTATATCTGCTTTTGAGGAGATCGCACCGTCAGTTTAAGCATGAACCAAAAATGTTAGTACTGTCTCATCAATTCCCTTCAGTTTTAAAATACCGCGCTTACCTATTTCATCTTCTTCGAGATAGTCTGCCACCACAGCAGATACCAAAATGCAGTCAGGTTCGGCAGCGGATTGAATGCGCGAGGCAATATTTACCGTGGGGCCGATCGCCGTGTAGTCCGATCGCTCGGCACAGCCAAACATGCCCACAACGGCAGTACCTTGATGAATGCCACAGCGAAACTGCACGGGGGGAATGCCGTGGGCTAACCATTCTGCATTCAACTTAGCCAGCGATCGCTTCATTTCACGGGCAGCATCAACGGCACAACGTACCTGCTCGTTGGGACTGAGTTCTTCGGGAGCGCCAAATAATGCCAAAATCCCATCTCCCATAAACTTGTCCACGGTTCCACGATGGGCAAAAATCGCACGGGTCATTTCACCTAAGTACTGATTGAGCATTTCGGAAACACGCCGCGATCGCACCGTATTCGCCAGTTGCGTAAATCCAACAATGTCGCTAAACAGAACCGTAATCATCCGAGGCTCGGGACGCAGGTCGAGAGATAGCTGTCCTTCTGCGGCTTTTTGTACCATTAGAGGTGGTAAGAACCGCTTGAGCACGGATTCCGTCAGATATTGATTCAGTTGCTTTACCCTTTGTTCGCTTAGCTTCAGGGCTAACAGATTCCGAACTTCCGCTAAGAGTTCGCGATTGTTAAAGGGCTTGGCTAGATAGGCATCAGCACCCGTTTCCGTGCCTTCAATTCTCGTTTCCTCATCGATTTTGGCTGTGAGAAGAATCATCGGCGTACTTGCAAGCGTCGCATCTTCACGGATGAGGCGAATCAGATCTAAGCCTGACACCTGTGGCATCATCAAATCTGTAACAATGAGATCGGGTTTAAATTTTTGGGCTTGATGGAAACCCTCTGAGCCATTACGGGCAGAGATTACTTGATAGCCTGCTTGCAAGAGAATAGAACGTAGATAGCCCCGCAAGTCGGCATTGTCATCCACGATCAGAATTTGATTGACATTCGTTTCTGTAGTAAGACTTTCGTTGCCCCCCCTCTCAATCCTGCGCTTGTTGCTGGCATCCAAAAGCATCCTTGTGCTATGAGCATTCTCCTCAGCAATAATGGAACTCTCAACATCAATTTCTGAGTCGAGATCGGTTTCGATACCCGCTAGTTCGATATCGGTTCTTGAGAGCTGGACGTCAATAGGGGTATGCATGACCTGTTTAGGCGGAAGGTGAGCATCGCCTATGGGCAAAGAAATTGTGAACTTTGTGCCTTTGCCATAAATGGAGTCCACGACAACCTCTCCACCATGTAATTCCACCAATTCCTTTACTAGAGATAGTCCTAGTCCGCTACCCTCATAGCTGCGACTGACAGAACCTTCTGCCTGCCGAAATCGCTCGAAGAGAAAGGGAATCTGATCGGTGCGAATGCCAATGCCCGTATCCTCGACACTGAGCAGACAGCGATCGCCTGCGGATTGCAACCGTACAGTGATACTACCGCCACTGGGCGTGAATTTCATCGCATTCGACAGGAGGTTATAGATCACCTTGTCAAACTTCTCTAGATCCAGATAGACCTGCGGACATAGATCGAATTGGGTAAAAAGTCGTAGATTTTTCTTGTCGCAGTAAGCCTGAAATGCTTCGAGGGTATGCATGGCAAATTGCGTCAAGTCACAGGGGCGGAAGCAAGACTGCATCTTGCCTGCATCCAGTCGTTGCAGATCGAGTAACTGATTGACCAAACGCAAGAGGCGACGACAGTTGCGCAAGGCAATCACAGATTGGTCGTAGGTTAAGCTCTGATGTTGCGCGATTGCCGATTCCAACGGCCCAATCGTCAGGGTCAAAGGGGTACGAAACTCGTGAGAGATATTTTGAAAAAATTCTGTTTTTTGGCGATCGCTCTCAATTAGCTGCTGTGCTTGCTGTCGGGTCTTTTGATAGAGATGCGCCTGTTGTACGGCGATCGCTGCCTGTACCGCCACAGCTTGGGCTAGAGCGACTTCAGACGGCTGCCAGTGTCGCGGTCGATCGATCTGACGCAGGGAAATACTGCCAATAATCTTGCCATCTAAGATTAGGGGCACAATTAACAGCGATCGCGCTGACGCTTGCAGGGGTAGATCGACATGATTGAGTTGCGGTTGCTGGGTTAGATCGTCAACAATGACGGGCAATTTGGTCGTAATCAGTTGCAGCAGGACTGGATTTCCATCAATGCGAACCTTAGATTGCGATATTTGGGGATTTTCTAACCGATAACCATCCATCAGATCCTTGACAGCATTGGTTATGGGAGTTTGGGACTTTCCTTTAGCTTCCTCGCGCTTGGTCTCTTGGCGATCGCGGATATGCAAACCCACACAATGGACGTACTCATCCTCTTCTGTCCATAGGGATAAAGCACAGCCATCGCTCTGTAAGGCTTGCCCTAACTGTTGTGTAATTGCGGCAAAAATATCCTGAGGGTCGAGGCTGGAACGAATCGCCGTGGTAATTGTATTTACGAGCGCTTCCCGCTTGGCGAGCGCTTGAACCTGTTCGTATGCCTGTGCCTGCGAGAGCGCAAGTGCTGCCTGATCGGACGCTAAATTGATTAACTCAACTTCATCCTCTGTCCAAGTTCGCAAGTGATCGCATTGATGTAATGCCATGACGGCGATTAATTCTTGTTGTACGATCAAAGGCACAATCAGAGAAGACTTGACATTCAACGCTGCAAAAATTGACCGATCTTTAATGCGTTCGTCTGTACTGACATCGTTAATAATTTGAATTTTTCTCGTTTCTACAAGAGTTTGCGCCAGCACCTGAAAACTCTCATAGGAGACTGAATCAACTTCTGCATTCGATATTAGATAAGCTTCTGAAATATATAAAAAGGAATTCTCTGCGATTGTACCCTCTTGAAAAGGTGAGAGAACGCAGCAGGTTACCTCAAAATTGCGACCGATAATTTCCACCACCGATTCCAAAATATCGCGATAATTGGAGGAGCCATTGATGGAGTAGGCGATCGCATTCAGAAGGGTCTCTTGTCGCAGGCTGCGCCGCAGTTCGCCTGTACGATTTTTCAGCAGATAATGGGTCTCTAGCGCTTGCTTGACGACGTTTTTCAGATCGTCTTCTTCCCAAGGCTTGGTAACATATTTAAAAACACGACTGGAGTTAATTGCCTCTACCAGATCTTCGATGTCCGTATAGGCTGTCAGGATAATCCGCATCGTGTCGGGATACTGGATTGCCATTTGACTGAGGAACTCGGTTCCGCTCATCACAGGCATGCGCTGATCGGAGATGATTACAGCCACTTCGCCTTCCCGTTCTAGCAAGGCGATCGCCTCAAGTCCACTTTGAGCGCGTAAAACCTTATATTCTCGGTAAAACGTGCGATAAAGCAGGTCTAAGTTATCGGGTTCATCGTCGATAACCAGAAGTTTTGGCTTGCTACTTGTTGGCGAGTCCCTTCGGGGCGCATCCTGCGGCATCAAACAACTTTCCTACCACTAAAGCATGGGATGCGAGTCGCATCAGCGTCGGTTCCCATGCACCAAACTAGGTTGAATATACCATTTTTACCCAAATAGTTTGATGCATGGGTGACAAATGAGAAGGCTGCTACTGCGAACTCAACCGCACTTGAAGTGCTGCTTGGGCTTCCTCTCGGTCGTCAAAATGGATTTTCTCTTTACCCAGGATCTGATAATCTTCATGTCCTTTACCTGCGAGCAAAATTGTATCGCCCGATTGCGCCTGTGCGATCGCCATTTGAATGCATTTACGCCGATCCCCTTCGATCGTTACAGCATTAGCGTCCGATTTCTCGGCGATCGCGGCATGAACCCCCACCATAATGTCCGCCAAAATTCTCTGAGGATCCTCAGTGCGTGGGTTATCAGAGGTGACATAAACGCGGTCGGCTAACCTTGCGGCAATGCCTCCCATCAGGGGACGCTTGGTGCGATCGCGATCGCCGCCACAGCCAAACATGCAGATCAGTTCTCGTTGCGTAAACGGACGCATTGCCTTGAGCAGATTTTCTAGGCTATCAGGGGTATGGGCATAGTCCACTACCACCGTAACATCTTGCCGATCGCTCACCTGTACCCGTTCGACCCGCCCAGGCACGCTTTGAAACTCGGGCAATTGCAGCGCGATCGCTTCTAGGCTAACGCCCAGATGTACTGCGGTTGCGATCGCGGCAATGATATTCGCCACATTAAAGCTACCGACTAGGGATGATTTTAAGGCGATCGCCCCCAGTGGGGTATGCAAGGTTCCCGTAACCCCATTCGCCCCATAGGTAAGGTTTTCAGTGTAAAAGTCAGCTTGCGGATTCGTCAGACTATAAGTCCATACAGGTGAAGACTGCACCATGCCCACCAGTCTCTCGCCAAAGGTATCGTCAAGGTTGATTATGGCTCTACCTTTGAGGTAGTCAGCCTGAAATAGCAGGGCTTTGGTGGCAAAATAGTCCTCTAGATCGCGGTGATAATCGAGGTGATCTTGGGTGAGATTGGTAAACACGGCTACTTCAAAGGGACAGCCCAAGGCGCGTTTTTGCGCCAAAGCGTGGGAGCTGATCTCCATGACCGCCACTTGGCATCCGCCATCAGCAGCTTGTTTGAGCAGAGATTGCAGGTCGATCGCAAAGGGTGTGGTGTGCGCCGAAACCTTGACGTGACCTTGCCATCTGGCATAGAGCGTGCCAAATAAAGCCGTGGGAAATTGGGCGGACAGGAGAAATTCAACTAGGTGTGTGGTGGTGGTTTTGCCATTTGTCCCCGTCACGCCCACCAATTTCATGGTTTGGGCAGGATAGCCATAAAAGGCTTCAGCCAACTTGGCACAGGCAACCACAACATCCTCAACCAAAATTAAGCCTGTGGTGTCGGTAGGAAGCTCAGCTTGGGCAGAGACCACTGCTGCGATCGCCCCATTTGCCAGAGCCTGTGCGGCAAACTTACTACCATCTACCTGAGTCCCCGGCATCCCAATAAATAAATCCCCCGCCCGACAATCTCTAGAATCAGTAGTTAGACGCTGGACGATCGAGCCATCTAGTTCGGGATTTTGAGAGGTATACCCTGCTTGCTTGAGCAGATCGCTTAGCTTCTGCATATTTTCTTACTACCTTACAATTTGGTCTAATAATGTAAATCGGAGACTCCAGATAGGTTAACTGAAGCACGCTGATTTTTACAAGAGATTTGTTAATGTTCTGTCTCCATTCTCGATTGCATCTGCAATCGAGAATGGGATGGTGTTGATTGAGAAGGTAGAGAAAAGGAAAATCCTTGGAAGCTAGACATCTTTGCCAACCTGCGATCGCGAGTTCTAACCTGTCTAATCATTGATATGCCGATCGGAACTCACATTCGTTAAGATCGATCTAGTAAATCTGGACGGCGATCGCGGGTGCGTTGTAGTTGCTGCTCTTTGCGCCACGCCTCAATTTGAGCGTGATTCCCAGACAATAAAACATCGGGTACTTGCCAACCCCGAAAGGTTTGAGGGCGAGTGTATTGCGGATAGTCGAGTAAGCCTGCTTCAAAACTTTCCAGTTTTAGCGATTCTTCTTTCCCGACTGTGCCGGGTAAGAGGCGCACCACGCCATTAATCAGCGCCAAGGCAGGAATCTCGCCACAGGTGAGAACGAAATCTCCTAAGGAAATCTCTCGCGTCACCAAATGCTCGCAGACGCGCTCGTCCACGCCTTCGTAACTGCCGCAAATCAGTACCAACTGATCGTAGGTGACGAGTTCCTTTAAGAGATTTTGCTTGAGCGGTTCGCCTTGGGGAGTGAGAAAGATGATCTCTCGCTTGGGCAATATGGGTAAGGATTCCACAGCAGCGAAGAGCGGATCGGGCTTCATTAACATGCCCACGCCACCTCCATAGGGTTCGTCATCGACTCTGCGATGCTTGTCTAAGGCAAAATCTCTAGGATTTGTCAGCGTAACTGTGGCAATTTCACGCGCGATCGCTTTCCCTAAAAGACTGGTGGTTAAGGGCGAAGTAAAAAATTCTGGAAACAGCGTAACAACGTCAATGCGCATGGGGTATCGGCGATCGGATTTACAGGAATTTTAGCATTAGCGATCGCAAGCAACCTCGAAGGTCTTTGGGGGTGCGCTCTGATTAATATTTGACACGAATTCTATGGCGCAAAGGCTTTTCTAGCTACGAACAAATTCTGCATTGTTGACGTACGGCAAATTGCCGTATATCATCGAATTTATCCGCTTATCTCAATTTTGGGGTCTAAAGCATATGACTACACCAGTACATCCAAAAACATCAGCACGGCTAGAAGTTCGGATCAGTCCAGAGATTAAGGCTCTGGTGCAAAAAGCTGCCGATCTAGAGGGACGTACGCTCACGGATTTTGCGATCGCAAGCGTTCAGGCAGCAGCTTATCGGGTCATCGAGCAACATCAAACTCTAAAGCTTAGTATTGAGGACAGCGAAGCTTTTGTTGATGCGATTCTCAATCCTCCCAAACCTAATGATGCCTTGAAGGCAGCAGCTTTACGATACAAACGGATAATGTCAGTTTAATGGTTCTCAAAATTGATCTTCTTGATAGCCAAAAGCATATTCGTTCGAGTTTTTACTGTGGAAAAGAGAGTTTAGATAATTACATTCGCAAGCAAGCATCTCAGGATCTCAAAAAACGAGTTTCAACAATATTTGTTTTGATTGATGAGCCTGAAATGGATGTTTTAGGTTACTATTCACTCTCTTCCTATACAGTTGATATTGCAGTTTTGGGGGAATCTTTTGCGAAGCGATTGCCACGTTATCCATTATTGCCAGCAACTTTATTAGGTCGTCTTGCTGTTGATAACAGCCAAAGGGGAAAGCGATTTGGCGAACTTCTCTTAATCGATGCGCTGAGAAAATCTCTAGATGTAGCCACGAAGGTTGCATCCCTTGCGATTGTTGCTGAAGCTTTGGATGAAAGCGCTTTGAGTTTTTATTTGAAATATGGGTTTCAACAGTTTAAGCACGAACCCATGAAACTCTATTTGCCAATGAAATCTGTTGAAGAACTCTGCCAAAATCTAGAAATCTAGTCAATCATATGCATGGGATAAGAAAGATTACATGTATAGAAACTTTAGCATTCTACTTTTTCACGGCGTAACTCTTGCGTTTCAGGAAGGCAAAAATCAATATCGATCGCAACACCACGCGACGGCAATGTATTGCGGTTAACACCGCAGCGATTCTTAAGAAAGTTTTTTCTCAATACTTGAAAAAGTAGAATAACCAGAATTATTAAGTACTTTCTTCAGTTTTTTTGAGTAATTTGACTGCATATCCTTAGGAAGACTACTTGTAAAACGAAATATGTAGTCATTAACATCTTCGGATTCAAAATAATTATCTCCCTTGTCATAATTCTCAACATATAAGTAACCATCTTCAAAAGCTTGTTCAACATCCTCTATTATTTTTATGATTAAATCTCCAACCTGTGATGGTAATTTATCCCATAAGCCTCTAACTGTTTCTAGTTGTTTTAGTAATTCACGCTCAAACTCGCTGGGATTGTACAATAAACTCTCATCAAAAAATATTGTATTGATAGCTTCTGAAGCTTCTTTAAATAGAACTATAGCCTCACCTTGACTAGCAAATTGGCTATTTATATTATCTAAGAAACTCTGAGGAGCAAACTTTAAAATTAAGTCGATAAGTTCCTCTTTTGTAAGACTCTCTAAGTAATTTTGAGTTTTCTTTTTTGCGTTGGATTTACTCATGTTATTGACCATAGCCTATGTAAAACCTAAAAATGAGTTAACCAAAAGCCTCAAAGCGAAGTAGGAAGATGAATAGAGATGCAGCGGCTAACGTCATCTGCATCAGCGGACGGCGATGCAAAATAAACGTGAAGATAGCGCAACAATCCATTCCGCCTGGATGCAGTAGTTAGACATGTGCATTGAAGAGACCTGAACTATTAAAGCTATTTTACCGCCAGCATGATGCATTTTGTTTGCTTGATGAAGGGTGATCGCCTTCACAACTCTAGCGACCAAACCCCATAACCGCAGCCGAAAAACTACAGCCCCATCCCTAACAGGTTAAGCAGAAGAGAGAAAAGTCAATCGCTATATCTGGTTCTTTAAGGTAAGAGTCAACGCTAAATGTGGATAGAGACTAAAAATCACATAGATGAGCATATTTACTTGTTTGGTCAAGATGCTTGCTATAGCAGTACATCTAGCGTTTCCAGAATGTACTTGAAAAAAGGGGTTTAGCCTTAACCTGTCACGAATGCTACAGCCCTTAAACTCAGCATCAGAGTCAGGCGTATGTAGTCCTATCTGCATCAGTCAGAAATGTTAATTTCATCAGAAGAAATGCTATGAAAAAATTCCTTTACCCTATTAATTAGTATTCGCCAGAATGTAGTTTCGTCCTTTGCTTCTAGTCCCTTTGTGACATTGTCAAGCCCTCTGACGATTATGTACAATCCTCCCAAAAATTGAAGGTAAAATATTTGGTCAGGCAGATCAACATTAAGTTCTGGGAGTAGATATCTAAGTGCTGTTAAGCATCCAACAACAAGCTCTGCCATCCCATAGAGAATGCGGAAGTTCAGTCTGATTATGTAAAGAATAATTCCAAGTGTGATAATGATGAGAAACGTGGCTGCAATGGGTATGTAACTTAAAAAACTTTGTGCATCGACAGAAATTCTGACTAAGAACCACCCAAGTATTAAACCTATCCCAGATTGGACTAGATTACTGATGGGGCTACCGTATCGTATTTCTAGAACAGAATCCCTAAGGCTTTGTATTGCCTCGATTTCTGTAAGCTCAGCTTTAATCTTGGCTATTTCTTCAACTCGTGAATCAAGATACTCATGCTGCTGCTGCTCTTCGAGAAGTTGAAGTCGAGTGATAAGATCCTTTTCCTGATAGACCTTCTTAGCCGTTAACCTTGCCGATTTGTAAAGTGGGCCTTGCATTTCTTTGCAGTTATTGAGGAAAGTCAGACGGTTGCAGATAGACGTTTTATGGGTGCAGTGTCGTTCTAACTATGTATTATACGGAAATTTTCCGTATATTTACCCTGTATTAGGTGATTATACTGAAAATTTCTGGGTAACACCCCCAGTACGGTGAAATACCCCGAAAGTTTCTGGGTAAAATACCGTTTTAGGTGAGCAATACTTCGGACAAAATTAGTAAGCAATAGCGCCGTAGGAGCAAAGATCTAGGA
>NZ_JAZBJZ010000071.1:0-27337 GCF_036349135.1 Tumidithrix elongata BACA0141 | reverse complement strand
TGAGTCCCTTTACGCAAAGATCTCTAGGCGTTGCATTTCATCCTTGAATTGGCGTGGTATTTGAAAATCTAAGTGAAGATAAAAAAGTGAGTGCTAACAGATTAGTTTTTGGCTTCGCCCCCATTAGTAACCAAGTCTGTCTAACTATGTATTATACGGAAAATTTCAGTATGTTTACCCTAGATTAGGTGATTATACTGAAACTTTTTAGATAACACTCCCAATGCGGTGAAATGCCCCGAAAATTATGGAACCCAACAAGCTAACTCAACTGTCCTATTTGTAAATTCCAGAGATCTGCATAGATACCTTGCTGTGCAACGAGTTCTTCGTGTTGTCCCTGCTCCACTAGATGACCGCGTTCCATTACATAAATCCGATCGGCATTGCGAATGGTGGATAAGCGGTGCGCGATCGCGATCGTGGTGCGATTTGCCGTAATGCGTTCTAGGGATTTTTGAATAGCCGCTTCGGTTTCGTTGTCCACCGCAGAAGTCGCCTCATCCAAAATTAAAATCGGGGGATTGCGTAGAACTGCGCGGGCGATCGCTAGGCGCTGTCTTTGCCCGCCTGACAGTTTTTGACCGCGTTCGCCCACAATCGTGTCATAGCCTTGAGGCAACTGCTCGATAAAATCATGGGCTTCCGCAATCTTTGCCGCTTCCACAATGCGATCGGCAGAGGCATCAAAACTTCCATAGGCAATATTTTCCAGTACAGAGCCATGAAATAAAAACACATCTTGGCTCACCCAACCAATGCAGGAGCGCAAATCTTTGAGTTGCAGTTCTCGAATGTCAATGCCATCCAAAGTGATTTTTCCCGATTGAATTTCATACAACCGCATGAGCAGCTTCACAAGCGTACTTTTGCCTGAGCCTGTCGCACCGACGATCGCGATCGTCTTGCCCGCAGGAATCAGCAGAGACAATTCCTTAACCACAGGATGTCTATCCTTATAGGCAAAGGTGACATCATGCAGTTCGATTTCCCCTCTGATTTTTGAAGAGGTTCCATTAGTGCTTGACAAATCGCTTTGGGGTAGCGTCAGATGTCCAGAATGAATCTCAATGGGTGTATCGAGCAAATCTAAGACGCGATTGGTGGAAGCCATTGCCCGTTGATATTGATCGAGGGTTTCGCCCAAGCGGGTCAAGGGCCAGAGCAACCGTTGGGTGAGAAAGACCATGACACTATACGCACCGACCGAGAGCCTTCCCGCCACGGTTTCAATACCACCGAGATAGAGAATCGCAATAAACCCAGCAAATACCGCAATCCGAATTAGAGGGACAAAAGCAGCGCTGAGCGCGATCGCATGGCGATTACTTTGACGGTAGCGATTGCTTTCGATTTCAATGCGTTTCTTTTCGTATGCCTCGGTCGTAAAGCTTTTAATCGTGGTGATGCCGCTGAGATTATTCGATAGCTGCCCGTTGAGCAGGCTTACCTTTTCGCGCACAGTAGCATACCTTGGGGCTAGCCGACTTTGAAAAGCGATCGACCCCCAAAGAATGAAGGGCATCGGTAAGATCGCCATTCCCGCGACGCTGGGCGCAAGGTAAAAGAAGGCTCCGCCAATAATCAGTACGGTAGTTGTAACCTGCAATACCTCATTCGCTCCACCATCGAGAAATCGTTCCAATTGATTAATGTCATCGCTGAGAATAGACATCAATCCACCCGTGCTGCGCTCTTCAAAAAAAGCCAGTTCTAATTCCTGTAAATGGCTATAGGCATCTAACCGCAGGTCGTGTTGAATATTCTGGGCTAAATTTCGCCACAACCGCGCAAAGGCATACTCAAAGATAGACTCTAAGCCCCAGATCACCGCACTCACGAGCGATAATGCCAAAAGTTGGCTGGGGATATCGACAATCCCCATATGGGCAATCAGGGAATCTTTTTTTTGGACGACGACATCAACGGCTGCCCCAATCAGTGCGGGTGGGGCAAGGTCAAAAATCTTGTTGAGAATCGAACAGGTAGTTGCTTGTAAGATGAGCTGGTTATAGTGGTGCCCATACTTCAGCAAGCGGATGAATGGGTGCTCTGAAGACTTTTTAGAAGTTTTTGATGAGAGTTGGGACATTACATTTACGCTAGGTTTAACGTCGATCGTTTATATGCTGGAATCTTTAGCTTTCAGCGTTTCAGTATCATAATCGAAGGCTTTTAAGGATGTAGTTCTCACGGTTGCATAGTAGATCGCCCAAGAGTTGCTAGCTCTAACTCTGAATTAAGCCTGCAACGATATTGATACTCATTGCCACAATCATGGTATTAAAAAAGAAAGAAAGAATGCCATGAAATAAAGATAATCGCCGCAGCGATCGCGATCGGATGGCAACGTCTGAAACCTGACTAGTCATGCCAATCACAAAAGAGAAGTATAAAAAGTCCCAGTAGTCGGGTTCGATATCATCGGGAAAGTCTAAACCACCTGCATGACTATCTTTCAGGATTTTGTGATCTTGATAATATTCATGGGCATAATGCATGGCAAAAATTGTATGCACGAGCAACCAAGACCCAATAATCGTCACCCCTAAAAGCGTTACCCGCAAAATCAATAGCCCTGTTTCGACGCCCTTGGTATCTCGGAGCACAAAGCCGATCGCCAGAATACTGGCACAGGCGGCCGCCACAATTAAGCTCAAAATCACAAAACGTCCTTCGTCTTGGCTCTGGGCATTGCGGCGCATGTTCTCAGGGTTTCCTTTGAGCATCAACAACCAAGTTAATCCTAAAAAGCAAACCATGCCTGCATCCCACATGCAGAGCAGGTGCGTAGAGAGCTTAAACCAAGATGGCAGTAAAACGGAAACGACTACAGCAACGAAGATAGAAATTAGAAGTCGGGGGCGCACGCTCCAATGCCGAGGGAGTTTAGGACGATGCAAAGGATTCATACATTAAAAGCCTCAAATTCAAAGATTCTTGACTTCGCTTTGCGCCGTGGTTTGAGCGGAGTCGAAACCCAAACCTCTATCGTAGGGGCACATGAATTGCCCCTACGAATTCTTCAGAATTCTAAAACCTTAGAGCGATCGCGTTCCTTCGGGCGGAACCACAAAGGCATAATCGCTAACTACCTTGCCGCCGATGATATGTTCTTGCAAAATCTGCTCTAGGACGGACTCAGTCACCGAGTGATACCAAACGCCTTCAGGATAAACCACTAAAATTGGGCCCTGTTCGCATACCCTCAGACAATTTGCCTTCGTCCGAAAGGTATGGGCTTCGAGATCGAGTTCCTTAACCCGTTTTTTGAGATAGTCCCAAACTTTTAGCCCGACTTCCTTTTGGCAGCAGAGGGGCTTGGTCTGATCGGCACAAAGAAAGAGATGTCGCTCGATCCGATCGATTGACAGCTTTTGGACGCGATCGCGCAGGATTTTCTCAATCTCTGATGGAATTGGGTCAGACTGGTGTTGTTCCAAATCTGTCCCAGATTCTTTATCTAAGGCAGCATCTGCGATCGCAACATCAGGGGTTGATTTCATTAATCTGCTTTTTAGTATTGCGAAATTGATAGGCGGGATTGATTCCGGGCAAGCCCAACATCTGACGCACAGCCACATCGACGACAGGGAATTCGATTCTACCCTCTTGGTCAAACACCTTTTCGCCCTCAGCATTAATCAGCACGGTTTGGGGCACTAAACCTCTATAGTAAAAGCCTTCATCGGTAGGGGAATAGTTAGAAGTGTCGGGGTCTAAACTATCGACGGGTACGGGAATTAAGGTCAGGTTTTTGGTATAAAAAGCCTGCATTTGATTGAGCAATGGGGAGAAAAGCTTGCAGTCAGAACTATCATCGACATAAAACAACAGCAACGCTCCTCGCCCTAGCCGCAGGGATTCTTTGAGGTTGACTCTCGCAGGTACGAGCGAACCATTTCCACCATAGAGTGCAAAGATATTGCCGTCATAGCGATCGTCTGTCAAAACTGCCGAGGCAGAGGGAGAGAACAGCCCAGATAACCCAACGATGCACAAAAATGCGATCGCTAAGGTAAGTCCGCGCTGTAAAAACCTCGCCAAAACACGACCCAATGACAAACTTAAACACCCATGCAGGCGATCGGATAACCAACTATTCATCGTATATTCCAAGCTATGTAAAAGCTATTCACAAGTGCTAGCTATGGATAACAACTTAGCACTCATGGAACCCATGGGCGCGAATCAAGTCAAAAAATTCTTTCTTCATGTAAGGGTCGCTTCTAAATGCACCACGTACGATCGAGTTGATCATTTTGGTCTCTGGTTCCTTGACCCCGCGCCAGCTCATGCACATGTGCTGGGCTTTGATCACAAACGCTAAGCCCTTGGGCTTAATCAGATTTTCGATCGTGTCAGCCACCATTACAGCCGCTTCTTCTTGAATGTGCGGGCGACTCATGACCCAATCCACAATACGGTTAAATTTAGAAATGCCAATGACGCGATCGCTAGGCAAAATCCCCACCCAAGCTTGACCGACGATCGGGACAAAGTGATGAGAGCAGGCAGAACGCACCGTAATCGGGCCTAGCGTATAGATTTCATCCAATTCTTTAGCATTGGGGAAATCGGTGACCTTGGGCATGGGATAATAGCGTCCTTTAAACACTTCATCGACATACATTTTGGCAACGCGCCGCGCTGTTTCTCTGGTGTTGTGATCGTTTTTTGTATCGATAATTAGAGAGTCAAATACGCTTTGCAGCTTGGCTTGAATTTCTAATTTCAGTGCCTCTCTTTCTTCATCGCTGAGATGATGCGCAATGTTGTCATTGGCAAAATAAGGATCGCCAGCCGCTTCGATGCGATCGCGAATGACTTCCGAAATGGGCTGTTGGATCAAAATTTGCTCTAGGGATGAAATTGCCGAGCGCGAATCTCTCGGATCGTTATCAGGATTGACAGCAGCAGGACGGGGGACTGAAATTGTCATGTTAATTTAAAACTTTTGCTTGACGATACAAAGGAATTTTTAGCTGTGGCAGGGGCATGCTTGATCTAGAAAAGATCGAACTCAACAAGCTATAGGGCTAAATGATGATTGGATATTGCCACGACAAATCTGTGTCCGGATGTTGCCATCGGATACAGTTGCTAAATACCATTAAAGGGTTTAACAGTTATCAAGCAGCCGAGTTCCTATCATCACCGATCTGCAAATATCTATCTTCTGCCCATAGATTGAATTTTTTATATTGACTTAAGATTCACTTTTACAATTCTAAATCAACACACAATTTAGTTGTTCGCAATCTTCAATAAAATCACCCAAAAGTTCTGAATAGATGAATTCCTCACGCTCCTAATCCCATGGAGAATTTGATTCTTGAGTATTTCTACTTATGGAAATGAGAATTCACCTGTTTATAACACCCCTGCATTGGGCATGAGAACCAAATCGGTAATTACAGCACTAGGAGGTAGGGTCAGCAAACTGAGAATTGCTTCAGCTACCGTTTCAGGTTGTAACATCATTTTGCGATCGAAATTTGCCGCTACTTCCGCACCCAAGGTATCCCACAAAGGCGTATCTACAGAGCCGGGACAAATAGACATGACTTTAATGCCGTGCGATCGCTCTTCCGCCGCTAAGGCTTGGGTGAGTCCTAGGAGGGCAAACTTACTGGCGCTATAGGCTCCCCAAGTGGGAAATGCCTGTTTGCCCGCGATCGAGGCAACATTGACAATCGTGCCATTGCCTTGCGATCGCATTGTCGGTAACACCGCTTGAATGCACTGAAACACGCTGGTGAGATTTAAATCCATGAGGCTTTGCCAAGTGGCTAAGGGCATATCAATAATTTCGCCCACATAGGCCATCCCTGCATTATTGATTAAAATATCGACCCCACCTAGGTTTGCGATTACATGTCCGATCTGGCTTGCCACCTGCTCGACATTGGCTAAATCGATCGCGTAGGTTTTGGCTTTGGCTTTGGTTTCTGCCACGGCTCCGACCAACTCGATCGCGACATTGGCAGGATTGCGACTGACTAAGGCAACCTCTGCCCCTGCTTGGAGCAATTGCAGCGTCACCTGTTTTCCAATGCCGCTACTTGCGCCCGTGATGATAACTTTTTTACCAGCAAGATTGTTTGACATAGCGATCGCTTAACTCGTGTTTTTTCTCAGTATGCAATAGTATTGAGCAGACTTATCGCGTAAAAGTGGGAGCCAAAGATTCATTTATGCAAACACCAATCTGGCCGTACATCACCCCCGGTATCTCTGACGATCTATTTGAGCGCTTACCTGGTATTCCCATGAGTAAGTGTGAAGTTAGGCTATTGATGATTGGTCATCTGCGTTTGCGCGCCAACTCTATACTGTGGGATATCGGTGCAGGTACAGGCACTATTCCCGTTGAAACGGGGCTTATGTGTCCGAATGGGCGAGTCGTCGCGATCGAACGCGATGAAGATGTTGCTGAACTGATTAAGATCAATTGCCAAAAATTTGGGGTCAAAAATGTCGAGATCATTGTTGGCAATGCCCCAGAATGTCTTGAGACACTGAAGGAAGCTCCCGATCGCATCTGTATTGAGGGTGGTCGCTCGGTCAAAGAAATTTTAGAATTTTGCTGGCAACGTTTGGCGATCGGCGGCAGGGTAATTGCCACAGCCAATACCCTAGAGGGGCTGTATGGTATTTCTGAGGGCTTCGCGCAGCTCCAAGTTCGCAATGTGGAAGTTGTTCAGTCTTCGGTCAATCGTTTAGAAGCCAGAGGGACTCGCCAAACCTTTGCGGCGGTCAATCCGATCTTTATTCTCAGTGGTGAGAAATTAGAGTAGTTTTGAGAAAGTTGATGGAAGGATTATAAAAATTTTCAGCATTAGCGCATATTCGCGATCGCACTTAGGATGCAGCTCTCTCTATGAGATCGTTGTGCTTTTTTTATCTCAAATCCATACAAAAACAGCTCCATTACATAAAACTGTAATGGAGCTGTTTTTTATTAACTATGTTATTAACTATAGCTAGAGCAAGAGGACGATCCAAAAATTAGAATCTAGACGATATCATCATCGTCAGACACAACATCATCATCATCGTCATCATCTTCTTCATCGTCTAGATAACTGGCATCATCACCTAGCATTAATTCATTGAGTTCTTCCGTATCATCACCATATACGCTAGGAACGGCTTCGCGTGCAATCAACCGACCTGTAGATTCGAGCCAGTTGAGGATCGATGCCTGCTGCTTAGAGGTAACGACTGAGGCGGGTTTATTTCTGGGTTCTTCACGCAGGGAGGGATTATACATATCGGGCAGGGTAATTGCAGAGATGATTATTTCACAAACTCCAAGGTAACACAATTCTCATAACCCTATCTACTAGACAATTTTTACTGAATATCGATTTCAACTGAAATGGTCATAGAGTCAGGTTTGAGTTCTGTGCTACGCATGATTTTTCACAAAAGCGTGTCGCAGCTTTTGTGAAAATAGTATGAGCATTTTTTTACAGCCTACAATGAAGCTATGAAGCTACAAAATTTGTTACTAACCCTCGGACTAATTGCGCTTCCCATTGTCATTTTTGGCATCTATCAACAGGCTCAACAAGCTATGGCTACCCCTCTACCCGTTGGTTTTCCTGCGCCTACCCCCAGCGATCGCATTGAAGTCAAACAATACCCTGCCTACCGTTCGGGGACTTATGTTTATGAGGGCAAACTTGAAGATGCTACAGGGAATGCTTTCAATCCTCTTTACAACCATATTAGTAGCAATAATATTGCCATGACCTCTCCTGTTGAGGCACGGTATCCTACAGAAACCCTCGATCGCAAGGTAGATAGAGGCATCGCCCAAGTATCTTTTCTCTACCGCAGTACAGATATTGTGCCGCAGCAAGTGGCTAAAGACATTAAAGTCGAAGACCATCCACCCATGTTGGTGGTTAGTATCGGCATTCAAGGAGCCTATAGCTATACCAGCTATCAGGACAATCTGGCAAAATTACAGCGATGGTTGGCCGAGCATCCAGAATATCAAGCGATCGGTGAGCCGCGTCGTTTCTTTTATGATTCACCGTTTACACCCGCACCGCTCAAGCGTAGTGAGGTTCAGATCCCCATTCGGGCGATTTAGACGATTACTCTAGTCAACAGATTAAAGCTGCCTGCTCAAAATTAATAACACTAAAAAAAATATGGCTTGGCACGACGAGACTCAAATGCCAAACCATATTTTTAAGTGACGAATTGAACCAAAGAAATCCGATGAAAAGAAGATAAACATACCTTACAAGTTAGGCACTTACCGCCTTTTCATTCTGCATTTTTTTCCAGCCTCTTGGCATTTTTAGATCGTCAGGATCTACGTAATGACACATATGATCGTCAAGGCAAATCAGTGCCCAACCATTTTGATCGATATCCATCAATTTATAAGAAGATTCTAAAACGAAAAAGCCTTTGTGGTTACGGGTGTCGGGTCTAACTCTAACGTTGTCGATCATGATTAAAACTCCATTGAAAACTAGCTATTAAATTTATTTATGGGGCTAGTCTAACACTGGGGATCGCTTGACTGCGTTAAGTTTTAACTCATGGGACAGGTCAGTTAGTAAAGATATGTAAGCTTGCGTTAAGGATCTTTTGACAATTCGGGGATCAATTTTAAGTATTGTTTTCAAACACCCAATTTTCTACCCGTTCAAGCTCTTTCCAGTCGGGTCTACGCCGCTTACCTTCTTCAAAATTCTCAACAATTTCCTCTTTCATCTCTTTTAAAATCATCAGCCAATTTTGTGCTGCCTCAATATGTTCCCGCACGCCTTTTTGAGATGTCTCTAGCATGGCGATCGCAAGATTAATTCTTGCTTGGGGATCTTCGGGGCTGAGCTTAACCGCTTTGAGTGCTGTTTTGTAAGCAAGGGCTGACTTTCGATCGAGTAAGTAAAGCCATGATAGGCAAATCCAACTACTGGCGACCTTAGGTTGGCGATCGCAGACTTTTTGAAATATAGGAATGAGGGCTGCTGCCTCTTCGCCTGCCTTATATCGCTCTAGTCCTTGTTGAAATAATTCTTCTGGAGTCTGTGTATCTGTTGCCATTTTGTCTTAAATAAATTGCGTGATTTGTCAATGAAATAAATGAATCAAACAGCGTCAATAACAGTTAGTAATTATTACTTATAGCGCTCCTTAATTGTTTGTAAATGCAGTACGAGCTTTTTAGCCCTTGCAGGCAAGATGTCTGCGCTACAAATTAATTACAACGCATTAAGGATGGCTATATGCGGCAATTACTTACCTACCAAATTATCTAGCTGCTTTTGTAACTCTCTAACCATTTTATTGAGTTCGGGCAAACGACGAAACACAGCCGTAGCCTTAAAAAATGTTTTTGCGGGGATCGCTGGGTAACCCATGACTTGAGTGCCCGCCTCAACATCGTGGGCGATCCCCGACTGTGCTGCTGCCACAGCCCGATCGCCAACTTTAATATGGTTGGTAATCCCAACCTGTCCCGCCAAAATCACATTTTTACCTAGCTCTACACCCCCTGCCAGTCCCACTTGACCTGCCATCAAACAGTTTTCAGCGGTCTTGCAACCATGACCAATTTGAACGAGGTTATCAATTTTAGTGCCCCGTCCTATGTGAGTATCACCTAGCGCCCCGCGATCGATCGCGGCGTTACAGCCAACTTCCACATCATCTTCTAGGATAGTGCGCCCCACTTGCAGCATTTTTGTCCAAGTACCATCAGCACTGGGGACAAACCCAAAACCTTCAGAGCCGATCGCTGCCCCACTGTGGATCGTGCAACGTTCGCCAATGATGCTACGGGCATGGATAACGCAGTTGGCATGCAGCACCGTGCGATCGCCAATGGTCACATTTTCATAAATGGTGACATTCGGATAGATATAGGCATGGGAGCCAATCCGACAACCCGCGCCGATTACAACATGCGCACCAATATACACAGATTCACCGAGGTGGACATCAGGTGCGATCGCCGCACTGGGGTGAATGCCGGGCTCTGGGAGACAAGGGGGGTGAAAGAAGGCGATCGCCTTTGCAAACAGCAAGCGGGGCTGACGCACTGCCACATGGGGAATAGACCGAGATTTCACCAGCGCGATCGCCTCTGGATCGTCACCAATCATTAAAGCAGCAGCTTTCGTTTCAGCTACCTGTCGAAAAAAGAGATTATTTTCTAGAAAGCCCAGATCGCTAGCTGTAGCATCCGCAAGGGTTGCTACGCCAGTAATTTCGGGATCGCCGTCGCTAAAATCCGCCCTAACCTCGGTTAGATCGAGACCTAACTTTGCTAGTAATTCACTAAATTTCATGCTGTGCCAGATTTATTCAGAAACGAGCATATCTCGAATCAGCCACTTATCGTCTTTACGCACAAAATCGTATTCCACCAAGTAGCTCGTATCAGACTTAGAGGCACTGGCATCGAGGTTGCCATTGTTGAAGTAGTTGCGCGTCTCAGAAACTTTTGCTGTTACCCTAGCGCGATCGTCGCCGTCGGGAGTGACCTTCACGACCTCTGCTGGCTTAGAGATATATTGCAAATAAGAATTACTCGATTTCAGTTCCTTTGCCCGCGACTTCCAGTCAGATAAAACAGGCTCAGTCAAGATACTGGTTAAAGCCTCAGTATCGTAAGCATTTCCCAATGCCTTAGATTTCGTAGCTTGCCATGACTCGATCAGTTTTATGGCAATATCTTTATCCATCGGACCCGGCTTTGCAGTTACCGTTAAGCCCTCCGATTTAGCTGATGTTAGCAAGGGAGCTAGAGAACGCTCCATACTCACCACTGATTCTGCTTTAGGAGGGCTCGTGAGTGATTTCCAAGCCCAAACGGATAGACTAATCAATCCACCCATTAGACCAAAGACAATCAAAAGCAACAAAATGAACCTTTGGGGCTTTACCCTTCTGGAGCGTGAAGGAGAAGACTTCTTGTGATCTTTTGCACTTTCTCTCAAGCCTTGTCTAGCATTTTCCCTTGGTTTAGGTAAGGGTGGCAGGGTACGGGTATTGCTATGGGTACTTGTCTTGCGATCGAGATCGGACGTTGGACGATCTAAGAGAGAAGTTCTGCCTAACCGACTTGTCCTTTCAGCAGTGTAGGCTGGGACTTTGGATTCTATTCTACGTTCAGGTGGAGTTTCAAACCTAGCACCTTCTCTAAAGCCAACCTTTGTTTCCGATCGCCCATTTAATGGCGATACATATTCATTCTCAGAATCATTTCCTAAGTCAGGGGATGCAGTTGTCGTAATACGACTAGAAAAAGAGGGCATAACCCAATCTGAATTACCCAGACCGTTGGTGTTTGGCAACTCTTCCAAATAGGACTGCACCTGATCGTCAGCAAAATAATCCTTTAAGGAAACAACTTGGTTGATCAGATCGCGAAAATGAGGATAGACCTCTTCTTGTAGCCATCGCTCGCTGTACAAACAGAGCCCTGGGAGTAGGTCTGGAGAGTCCTCTGAGTTACGCCGAATAAATGCAATTTGCTCGCGCTCACCACTTTTTTCGAGGGCATTACTTGCCTCTTCGGTTTGTCCCAGTAGCAAAGCACAAACCGCCTGCTCTAAATAAATATCCTGTTTGACACTGAGCTTAACCAATAACCCCTTGGCGCGTCGAATCAATGCTGGTTGCCGTTGAGAAAATCCCCGTGCAATCAAAGCATAAACGGCGAGATAGCTTGCCACCGAAGAAGGACGACGGGCTTCATCTTCAAATAGGGTCTGTTGCTCGGCAGCAGTCATGTAGCCCCGTAGCTGTTGAATGAAGCGGAGAAAATCATCAATCCCCAAACCTGAGGAGTCGTTGCCTGTGCCATCAATGCCTCTACGGGCTTCTAGCATTTCTTGGAGCAGCAACATGCCTTGACGATGTTCCGCAACTTTACTATCGGGAGCCGCTAGTAACTCTAAAATGCGGTAGGGGCGAAGTCTAAACAAATCTGCTTGGATTTCACTGCGCACGCTCAAAAACAAGCCCTCTCTCAGCAAAAGTTCTTGCCCAGACTCTAAGGATTGGGCAGCACTTTCATATTGACCCTGCTTCCAGTTTTCTCTGCCAACTTCTAAATAGGAGAGGGCGACAGTCAGGGTAACGTCGGGATCGCGCGATACGCGTACAGATTGAAAAGAGATCGCGTCGGGATCGTAGTAAGGCTGGGCAATGGTTAAAACTTGTTCGTACTCACCTAGCTCGTGAAGCAGGAGGAGGAGCCCAGGTAAATCTTGATCCTCTATTTCGAGTTCAGTGGATACAGAGTCGCTGCGTTCTGTTTTTTGCTCGGGATCGGCAGCTTGTTCTTCCAACTCTAAGGCAACGCTAGCATCATAGTCACGCCGTCGAGCTGGATCTGACAGTAAAGCGTAAGCACTATCAATGATTCGCTTTCTAGAGGCGATCGCGGCATCAGAATATTCTCGGCGTGGCATAGAAAGAACGCGGTCACGATGAGTCAGTTGAATCTGCTCAAACGTAGCCTGCGATGTCAAGCCCAGAATACGATAATAGTCTAGGGGAATCCTCACCTTCTACTTCCTACTACAACACTAGTCTGTTTTACCGACCGAAAGTTTTCTATGAATACGCAAATACACACTAAACGCCCGCATTATACCCTAAAGCTGTATTTTAGCTACATTTTTTTTATAATGCTTAAACTTAATCTAAAAAGACCAAGCTCTTTGGGGATTTAGATTCTGAATTTGTTTGAATGTCTCGGCGTCTTTAAAATTTCCCTGAACCTTAAAGGCTGGTGTATTTGTATCGCTAAAGGCTTAAACACAAAAACATACGATACCTAAACTTCGGTCTAGTTGTAAGAATTTTCAAGCATGTTTTTAGATTTAATTACGATATTTAGTGAAAATACCGCATTCATCTAGCTTAAAAGGTAATTCCAACGTTTGATTTAACCCATTGGTTCAAGGGATAGCTCAGAATAGCATGGCATTTTCATTATTCGGGAATTCTTACAAGGGAATTTTTTACGGCAAAACCAAGTAGGGGTAGATTTAGTTGTCGGTTTTCAGGTGTCAGTCATGAGTTGTCAGCACTAATCCCCAAAATCCTGAAAACTCACAGCCGATACCTTTGCCCTTAAGCATCTAACGTAATGGCTTGATGAATGGCAGCTTTTTCTTTGACCCGCTGTAAATAGGGCTGGATCTCATGGGGACTCAACCCACTAATAATGCAGAAATTATCAACATCCATGCCACGAACCAACATATCCAAGCCCCATGTTTGACGGGCCTGCTCTAGCAATACTGGGCTACCGTCGGGGTTGCGATGTAGCTCTGCCCAACCGCGCCAAATCTGCTCGAGTTGAGTCAAGCTCAAAGGCTGATGATCGGCATCTAAAAACATGGCTGGATGCTGATCTTTGCGACTTTTTAGATATGCCGTGAGTGGGTTGTTCGAGCCCGAGCCGTAGCGCTGCCCCAAAATATTTTGATTGATCGGGACTAAGCGCTGCCCCAAAGACCCAATTTTCAAGACTCGGGTAGAGGATGCGGTGAGATAATCATCGCGCCTGAGTTGAACCAGCTCTGCTGCCGATAGACCTGCTCCAAATAGGAGATAGGCGATCGCGTATTCTCTAAGCCCTTGACGCTTTGCCAGCAGCATAATATTGCGTACCGTCTCCGTAGGAATATCGATCACGGGTTGGATTGCCTCGGTATCCTTAACGATCATTTCCACGAGTGTGTTGATGAAGTCCTCAGAACTCGACCAAATCGACTCAATATCACTGGTTAGCATGATCACGGCATAGCCCAAGAGACAGGTGTTAACGAGATTCGCTAATTTGATTGGAGCCAGGGGATAGTGGGTTTGGGTTTGTGCCATCACATCTTCGAGGACAGTGGCGATCGACTGATTGATCTGTGCGATCCCCTGTGCTAGGGCTTGACGGCTCTCGCTAGGATATTGTCCTGCTTCTCCCACCAGCGATCGCAACAGTTCTGGTACACTCTCAAGCAAGCGTAGGGAATTTTGCATGTAGTAGCGTAAAAATCTGCTTAAATCACCTTGATTTGACATCTCTGTGATGATGATCGATTCCCCAACCTGAGTCAGCAATAGATATTGTTGCAAACATTCCTGAAGTACAGCGAGCAAAAGACCATGTTTATTGCCAAAATGGCGAAATAGCGTTACCTCATTGATCTCGGCTTGGTCGGCAATTTGTCTTGTTGTTGTTTCGGTAATCCCTTGACGCGCAAAAAGCTGTAATGCAGTGTTGACGATACGTTGGCGAGTAGGAATACGAGATGCGGTCATGTTAAATTTTTTTGCAAGTACTACTTGCATTCTTTCCTATAAACAGGTTAATCTATATATGTGCAAGTACTACTTGCATCTTACCAATTTCTCCCTGAGATTCCATGACATCAACGACCTCCTCACAGCCACTTCAACTGAATTGGACAACCACAATTTTCTATATAGTCGTCCACGCGATCGCTTTGCTAGGGATCGGCTATTTCTCTTGGCAAACCTTAGTTTTAACTATTTTTCTACATTGGCTATTTGGCAGTATTGGTATCTGTCTTGGCTATCACCGCATGTTAAGCCATCGCAGTTTTTATGTCCCCAAATGGCTTGAGTACGTTTTCACAACAATCGGGGCTATGGCTATGCAGGGCGGCCCAATTTTTTGGGTGGGCGGTCATCGCCAACACCATGGTTTTACCGAAGATAATGATAAAGATCCATACTCGGCGACAAAGGGCTTGTGGTGGAGTCACATGGCTTGGATTTTGTATTCCAAACCAGAGCATTTTGACCTAAAAAATTATCGCAACTTTGCTCCAGACTTGGCTAGCGATCGCTACTACCAATTTTTAGATAAGTACTTTCTATCTTTACAAATCCCTCTAGGTATTCTTCTTTACTTTATCGGTTCTACCATAGGTCAAGGAATCGGTTTTGTACTTTACGGCATATTTGTACGGGTGGTCTTGGTTTCTCACAGTACTTGGTTGATCAACTCGGCTTGCCACAAATGGGGCTATCGTAACTTTGACGACAGCAACGATAAATCAGTCAATCTTTGGTGGGCAGCATTACTTACCTACGGCGAAGGCTGGCACAACAACCATCATGCTTATCCTAAATCTGCTCGCGCTGGTTTGCATTGGTGGGAAATCGATGTCACTTGGGCTGCAATTAGCCTGTTAAAGACCTTGGGATTAGCACAAAAAGTCTATTTGCCTGAGCCTTGGCAACCTGTAACCGAGAAGTAGTCTCTCATTGTCAGATCTTGTGGGAGAAATCGCAATTACAGCAGGGGGCATAGTGCCTCCTGCTATATTAGTTTTTAGCTGTGTAAAGATTGAATAAAACTTAAGAGCTGCATGAATATGGACAATCGTCATATTCGGTTTTGCGATCGCGCCGATCAAGTCGATCTGAACCAGTTACTAGAATTATTTAAAATCGGGGCATTCTGGGCAAGCGAGCGAAATTTGGATAGCCTTGCAGTGGCGATCTTAAACTCTGACCCCGTTGTAACCGTTTGGGATGGCGATCGCCTCATCGGTCATGCCAGAGCTACTAGTGATGCGGTCTATCGCGCCACGATCTGGGATGTCGTAATTCATCCAGACTATCGCGGTACGGGCTTGGGTCGCAAACTCGTACAAACGGTTCTCGCTCACCCCAAAGTCTGTAATGTCGAACGGGTTTATTTGATGACAACCCATCAGCAAAGCTTTTATCAGCACATCGGTTTTGAGCTAAACGCTAGTACGACCTTGGTACTCTGCAATAAAGTGTTTAGCGATCCCATTAGCGATCGAAACAGTCCTGTTGAGGTTTTGCTGACTCAATCGGTTACAGTGCTGTAGAAATTCTCAATCACATACCATGGAATCTGAAAAATTACGGGTAGGACTGCTGTTTGGCGGGCAATCGGGCGAACACGAAGTGTCAATTACCTCAGCCAAAGCGATCGCCTCTGCACTCAGTCAAAATTCTCGCTATGACTTGCAGCCGTTTTATATTCAAAAAGATGGCTTGTGGTGCAATCCGACCAAGTCCCAAGCCGTACTTCAACAAACCCAAGCGGAACCCTCTGCAAGCTCAAATTCCCAAGTAATCCAATGGCAATTACCCATTGAAGCAAACCAGATCGATGTCTGGTTCCCCGTACTGCATGGGCCCAATGGTGAAGATGGCACTGTGCAAGGCTTACTTCAACTGATGCAAAAGCCCTATGTCGGCAATGGCGTCCTCGCCTCCGCTGTGGGCATGGATAAGATTTTGATGAAGTCTTTATTCGCGCAGGCAGGTTTGGCGCAGGTGAAATATGTGGCTTTAAGTCGCTGGCAGTGGCAGCAGGAGCCAGAGTCTTGGGGCGAATATATTGAGACCGAACTGGGCTATCCCTGTTTTGTGAAGCCTTCCAATCTGGGTTCGTCGGTGGGGATCTCTAAAGTACGCGATCTCGCTCAGTTAGAAGTTGCGATCGCCAGTGCGATCGGGTACGACTCTCGCATCATCGTCGAGCAGGGTGTCACAGCTAGGGAAATTGAGTGTGCGGTTTTAGGGAACGACCAACCCCAAGCTTCGATCGTCGGTGAAATTACCTACAAGAGCGATTTTTACGACTACGAAACCAAATACACCGCAGGCATGGCTGAGCTAATTATTCCTGCAAACTTGCCTTCTGAAGTGATCGAGGCGGTGCAAGCAATGTCCGTTAAGGCATTTCAAACCCTAGCAGGCTCTGGATTAGCCAGAGTTGACTTTTTCTATGTCGAATCGACTGCCACGGTATTGATCAACGAGATCAACACGCTTCCCGGTTTCACTGCCCTCAGTATGTACCCGAAACTGTGGGAATATTCGGGCATTCCTTTTGCCGATCTATGCGATCGCCTGATTGACCTAGCTCTAGAAAAATCTAGCTAGAAATTCTGGCGATCGGACATTCAATAGCTTCCCCTAGTTGGAAGCTATTGGATCCCAATATCTCTTGAATTTGGATTCCAGCACATGCGATTAGGCTTTGATGGGTGGCTCGGGATTTATGGCGCAAAAATGGCAATTTTGGATCGATCGCGGTGGAACCTTTACTGACATTGTGGCGCAAAGCCCCAGTCGTCAACTGATCGTCCATAAGCTTTTATCCGAAAATCCCGATCGCTACAAAGATGCTGCCATCCAAGGGATTCGAGAAATTATGGGCACACAAGGCGATCGCCCGATTCCCGTGGAGCAGATTGCCGCGATCAAAATGGGGACTACGGTGGCGACTAATGCCTTGTTAGAACGAAAAGGCGATCGCACAGTGCTTTTAATTACTAAGGGTTTTAAGGATGCCCTGCGGATTGGTTATCAAAATCGTCCTGATATTTTCGCCCGTCAGATTCTCTTGCCAGAAATGCTTTACGAGCAAGCGATTGAGGTAGAGGAACGGTACAGTGCCCAAGGTGAAGTTTTAGTTCCCTTGAATGAAAAGGATTTAATCCCAGAATTGCAGGCTGCTTTCGAGCAAGGAATTCGGGCTTGTGCGATCGCCTTGATGCATGGCTATCGCTATCCCGCCCACGAGCAAAAAGTTGCGTCATTAGCCAGAGAGATTGGATTTACCCAGATATCGGTATCGCATATCGTCAGCCCCTTGATGAAGCTGATTAGTCGCGGCGATACCACCGTGGTGGATGCCTACTTGTCACCGATTTTGCGGCGTTACGTCGAGCAGATCGGCAGTGAATTTCTATGGGAATCATCGAGAGAACCACCGATCGCTTTAGGAAAGAATTCCCCCCAAAGCACAAAACTCATGTTCATGCAGTCCAACGGAGGATTGATTGATGCCGCTTTGTTTCAAGGGAAAAACAGCATTCTCTCAGGCCCCGCAGGAGGGATTGTCGGAGCAGTCCAGACCAGCTTACAGGCTGGATTTGATAAGATTATCAGTTTTGATATGGGCGGGACTTCTACGGATGTAGCACACTATGCAGGAACCTACGAGCGATCGCTAACCACTGAAATTGCGGGAGTTCGGCTTAGTACGCCGATGATGGCAATTCACACTGTCGCAGCGGGTGGTGGTTCCTTAATCTCCTTTGATGGGGCGAGGTATCGGGTGGGGCCAGAATCCGCAGGGGCTTTTCCCGGACCAGCTTGTTATCGCAATGGGGGCGGACTAACGGTTACAGATTGCAATGTCATGCTTGGGAAGCTCCAGCCAGACTTTTTTCCTAGTGTATTTGGAGCGAATGGAGATTTACCCCTCGATCGCGAGATTGTGCGGCAAAAGTTTGCGGAGTTATCCAGCCAAATTCAAACCGAAACTGGAAGCGATCGCACGCCCGAAGCGATCGCAGCAGGATTTCTAGAAATTGCCGTGGAGAAGATGGCATCTGCCATCAAAAAAATCTCCGTGCAACGAGGCTACGGTGTGACGGAATATGCGCTCTGTTGTTTTGGGGGTGCGGGCGGACAACATGCCTGTGCGATCGCTGATGCTTTGGGAATTCATACGGTATTCATCCATCCCTATGCTGGGGTTTTATCTGCCTATGGTATTGGTTTGGCTGACCTACGCGTAATTCAGGAACGTAGCATTGAATCAAAGTTAGCGCCAGAAATTCTCTCAGATTTAGATGCGATCGGCGATGAATTGCTTCTAGCAGGTAAAGAGGAAATCCAGCAGTCCGATCTCAGCTCAGAATCTTTGGATTCGGAGTCCCCTGACCTTTTAAGGATTGAAAGCAATGGGTTGCTAAGACTGCGTTATGAAGGCACGGATTCGCCTTTGGATATCGATTTTAGCTGGGATTACATAAATTCTTCCATTCAGGAATTACGGTATATCGATCTGATTTCAGAATTTGAACGAGCCCATCAAGAACGTTATGGTTTTATCTTTGCCGATCGCATCATCATCGTACAGGCGATCGCGGTGGAAGTCATTGGCAAAATGGATATTCCCGAAGAACCCATACGGGAAAGAACTCACGCTGTGCCTCCCTTGCCTGTGGCAACAACTCAAATCTACTCTGGTGGAGCATGGTATCAAGCTCCGATCTTTCGGCGGGAGGATTTGCAACCTAGCGATCGGATTTCAGGGGCGGCAATTATCCTCGATGCCACAGGGACGAATATTGTCGAGCCAACTTGGGAGGCAGAACTCACGGAGCGCAATCATTTAATCCTGAGAAAACGCGATCAAGAATCTTTGGATATCCTTTTGAATGTAGATAACGAAAGATCTTCTCCAATCCCCGTTGATAAGCTACTGGAAACACAGAATTTTTTGCAAGAAGAAAATAACCCCACCCTAGCCCTCCCCTTGGCAAGGGGAGGGGACTGGATCTCCGATCTTCCCCCTTTGCAAGGGGGAATTAAAGGGGGTAAACCCGATCCAGTCAAGCTAGAGATCTTTCATCATCTCTTTCGTGCGATCGCGGAACAAATGGGTTTCACGTTGCAAAATACCAGTGCCAGTGTGAATATTCGCGAGAGGTTGGATTTTTCCTGCGCTATCTTTGATGAGGAAGGGCAACTGGTTGCCAATGCCCCGCATATTCCCGTACATCTTGGTTCCATGGGTGAAAGCGTGAAGGCTTTAATTCAAGATTCAAAGCAGGAAATTCATAAGGGAATTCATAGGGGGGATGTATTTGCTACGAATAATCCTTACAATGGCGGTACGCACTTACCCGATATCACTGTAATCACACCCGTATTTGATGGAACGCATTCCGCTCCGATCTTTTATGTAGCTTCGCGCGGACATCATGCCGATATTGGCGGCATCACCCCGGGCTCTATGCCTCCCGATAGCACCAACATCAATCAAGAAGGGATTCTATTCGATAATTTTCGGTTGGTGGAACAGGGCAGTTTCTGCGAACAGGCGGTACTCCAACAACTTACCTCTGGAGAATATCCCGCTCGCAATCCCGCCCAAAATATTTCCGACCTGCAAGCCCAGATCGCCGCGAATGAATATGGTGCGAAGGAACTCCTGCGAATCGCCAAGGAATACGGTCTTGCCACCGTACAGACTTACATGAAGCATATCCAAGACAATGCCGCAGAATCCGTCCGCAAAGCGATCGCAAATTTGATCGAAACCACTTCAACTTCCCAATATACGTTTACCTATCCCTTCGATGGGGGCTGTCAGATTCAAGTCGCGATCGCCCTCGATCCCGAGCGACGCACCGCCAAGATCGACTTTACGGGGACTTCGCCCCAACAAGCCAATAACTTCAACGCACCCCTTGCTGTCTGTAAAGCTGCCGTTCTCTACGTGTTTCGCACCTTGGTAAACGATGACATTCCTCTGAATGCCGGCTGTATGGAACCGTTGGAGATCGTCGTACCTGAAGGCTGTATGCTAAATCCGCGTTATCCCGCTGCTGTCGTTGCTGGCAATGTGGAGACTTCGCAAGCGATCGTAAATGCACTCTATGGGGCGCTCGGTGTGATGGCAGCGGCGCAAGGCACGATGAATAACTTCACCTTTGGCAATGCCCAATACCAATATTACGAAACCATTTGTGGCGGCTCGGGGGCGGGAAATGATTTTGATGGCACGGATGCCGTGCAAACTCATATGACCAATTCGCGACTCACCGATCCTGAAGTTTTAGAATGGCGATTTCCCGTGATTTTAGAGAACTTTGCCATCCGTCCCCATAGTGGTGGACAGGGTAGGCATCGCGGCGGCAATGGCGTGATTCGCCAGATCCAATTTCGAGAACCCATGACAGCAGCAATTTTATCTAATCATCGCGTTGTGCCCCCATTTGGTTTGCAGGGAGGACATTCTGGTATGACAGGACGCAATTGGATCGATCGCCAAAATGGTGAAGTAGAAACTCTAGCCAGTACAGGCGCGATCGCGATGCAAGCAGGCGATCGCATCATCATTGAAACCCCGGGGGGCGGTGGTTTTGGCGAAGTATCTTTATAGTTCGCTAGATGTTGGGAATGGCAAGCCTGTTAATTTCTATGCGATCGCTATAGAGAATCAGGATCGATATTCAGTTCGCGCAGCTTAGCGGCAAGTTTCTCGCGTTGTTTGCGCTCTGCCTCAGCCTCTTGTTGAGCTAGCTTTGCCTCTTGCTGAGCCTGTTCAGCCTGTTCAGCTACCAATAAGGCTGATTCTTGAGGTGTTAGCACCAAATCGCCCGAAGGCATAAAGAATCGTACCTGTCCTTCATGCACGCCCAAAAATAGTTGCAGTTCTTGACTCCAGAGTCGCCCTTCTGCATTTGCCACAATTGGTTCGTACTGCCCCACAACCAATTGATATCCCTCAAACCAAAAAGTATGCGGCTCAAATAAAAAATATTCAGGCGTACGGAAAATATCTTGGTAAATCTGCTTTTTTAAGCCGAGATCGGTCTTGGCAGTGCTATCGGATAAAATCTCGACAATCAGGTCAGGATAACGACCGCCCTCTTGCCATACCACCCAACTGCGGCGAGTCATGTCAGGATCGCAGTCCTTCACTAGAAAAAAGTCTGGGCCGCGAAAGTCCTCTGATTTACGCTGGCGCGGACTATAAAAAATCGTTAAGTTACCTGCGGCAAAATAGTCATTCCTGTCGCGCCAATGCCAACGCAAACAAGTAAGCAGCAACATCATTTGGTCGAGGTGCTGAATCGATTCCATTTGCGGTTCATCGCTCCAAGGGTTAATCGGTTCAAAGGAGAAAACAGGAGCCTGTGTCATAGCATTAGGGGAAAGGCTGCAAGAAGTATTCTATCCTGAAAACTTTTAGATGCGATCGCATCTAAAAGTTTTCCTCGAAAATGATGAGATGTCAGGAAAATTGTAGACATGCTACTGCCCGATCGCTTGAAAAGCTGCCCAATAAAAAGGCGAGGCATAGGGTCTGTCGTCATCAGAGAATTTACGTATGGCACTATCGAAACGGGTGCGGGCTTCGCCGTCGAGGTTGAGGCGATCGGCTAGGGCAACGAGTTCGACTTTGGTCAGGCGGAGGTCGTTTTGAGCTTGCTTGAGGGCAAGGGCTGGGGGCATTTGCTCTGCTTTGAGGTGGCGATAAAATGACACCATGAGTAACGAGGTGGCGAGGTCGTCTACTGTCCATAGGCTGCTGATTACGCTGGGACTACCTGCAAACAGAAAGCCGCTGGGCAAACCGACAAATTCATCGCTTTGGCTATTAAAGTTGGTCAGTCCTGTCTCGCAAGCCGAGAGAACAACCAGACCACATTTTTGTAGTTTGAGTTGAAACAGGTCGAGCAGGGTGAGACATTTAGATTCGTCGTTGTTGTCTGTTTGGCTGCCTGCAAGCAGGAGTGCGGATCGCTCGGGTTGGGCGAAGTTAAAGTAGCCGTGACAGGCGAAGTGCAAGCAGTGCGATCGCTCGATTTGGGAATTACGCAGTGCTTCAGTAGTAGCGGCAGTATGGATGAGAACGGCATCGTTGGGAGTAAAGAACCGTCGCAGAATGCTTACCTCAAAGTCAGTAAAGGGAAGATCTTCGGTAGGGTTCTGAATGGCGAGGAGGTTGTCAAGGTCAGTTTTTTGGCGTTGTTGGGCAAGTCCCAACACTTGAAGGCTAGGGGCAAAACGGATGCCGTTGGGGAATGCGTCGAGGAGGTAGTTACCTTGACTGGCAAGGGGTAGGGCATGAAGAGGGAGAATATGCAGAAAGCGGTGAGGAATGAGGATGAGTCGATCGCAGTTGGATTGAAGTTGAAAGATTGCTTCAAGCAGGCGATCGATCTGAAGAATATTAGACAACTGTTGAAGCAGATCGGGGAGTCGATCTCGCCACGCTTGTTTTTGGTCGCGGTAGTTGTCTATGTAATCATCCAGAAGGGCGATGAGTTGCTCTAATGCATCATAGGGATAGGGGAAAAGTGTGGGTTGGTCGCTATTTCTGGAAATCAGAAAGGCGATGAGTTTATTGCCTGCTATGTACCAACTCAGAATGACGGTCTTATCGCTGGGAATCGTGTCGCGAAGCTGGTCAAAGGTAAGGGGTTGAACTTTTTGGGTTAGTGAAAAGGCGGGATCTTGATGCTGGATTTCGGTTTGGATCAGGGTATCGAGTTCCTGTTTGAGGCGAACGAGGCGATCGCGTGCGGCGGTATCGGCTTGGGCGCGAAGGGAACGCGCATCGACGCTGCGGATATCACCATCTGTATCTGACAGGAATTGTTGGGAATCGCTGACCGATTGGTTGAGTTGGCGTTCGGCAGTGGCGATCGCGCCGCGTAGGCGATCGAGTTCGGCAAGGATCTCAGGGGGGATGTCGCATTGAGGATAGAGATCGCGGGTGGTGAGGAGTTCGACGAGATTACGGGCTTTGGAGCGATCGCAAATCTCTATGGCTTTGTCGTATTCGCCGCGATCGACATAGACCTGAATCAGGTTGGCATAGACCTCAATGGCATTAGAGAGAATTTCTTCGCGGCGGTTTGGGTCAATGGCTTCAGAGCGTAAGTTCTCGACTGCGGCGATCGCAATGGTGTAGCCTTCTATCGCGATGTCAGGGAAGTTTTTGGCGAAGCCTAGATTCCCTAGATTCTTACCAATCTGGAGGCAGTTGACAGATCGAGTTTCAGGCAAGCAAACCTCTAAGGCAGAACGATAGCAATTGATCGCTTGTTCTAACTCATGCATGGGATTGCCAGAATACTCTGTTAAAAAAGCATAGGCAGCACCAAGATTAATTTGAGTGTCGGCCCAAACTTGAGGTGTTTTTACCTTAGTTCTAATCTTCAATGCGTAGTAATAGCAGGCAATCGCCTTTTCGATTTCCTGTGCAGGATTCTCAGAAAACAATGCTAATTTCATGTAGACATTGCCGAGATAATATTGAGTTGCAGCCCAATCTTGCGGTCTTTCCTCTTCGGTTCTAACCCGTAAAGCTATCCTTAAGCAAGAGATTGCATTTTCTATTTCTTGCTTGGGATTCTCAGAATACGATGCCAAATCTTTGTATGCAATGCCAAGGTTATTATGGATCTTCGCAAAAAATTCTGTCCTTTCCTCTTCGGTAATGACCCTTAAGGCTGCATGATAACAGGCGATTGCATTCTCAATTTCTTGCTTGGGATTCTCGGAATACGATGCTAGTTTCCTGTAAACATTGCCGAGATTAATTTGAATTTTACCCCAGGGAGCCTCTTCAACTTCTTTACAAACCTTTAAGGCTGCACGATAACAGACAATTGCATTCTCAATTTCTTGTTTCGGATTCTCTGAAAATAGTTCTGAAAGACTGAGGGTGTTTCCCAGACTAATTTGGGTTTCAGCCCAATCTTGAGGAAGTTTCTCTTCGGTTCTAATTCTAAGGGCTGCGCGATAATATGCAATCGAATTCTCGATTTCCTGTTTTGGATTCTCTGAAAATGGCGCTAAAGTAATGTATGCCAGACCAAGATTATTTTGGATCAATGCCCAAGCTTGAGGCATTGCCGCTTCAGTAGAAACCTGCAAAGTGGAGAGATAGCAGGCAATCGAATTCTCGATTTCCTGTTTCGGATTCTCTGAAAACGGTCTTAACTCGCTGTAGGCGGTTGCGAGATTATTTTGGGTTTTAGCCCAAGTTTGAGGCATTGCCGCTTTGGTTCTGATCTGCAAGCTAGCCTGATAGTGACTGATTGCCAATTCAATTGCTTGCTTGGGACTGTCCGAAAATGCAGCTAAATCGCTATATGCAACTCCAAGATTATTTTGAATTTCGGCCCATTCTTGCGGTCTTTCTTCCTTAGTATCAACCCTTAAAGCTGAACGATAGCAGGCAATCGCATTCTCGATTTCCTGCTTCGGATTCTCTGAAAACGGCGCTAAATTAATATATGCGGAACCAAGATCGTTTTGGGCTGCTGACCAAGACCGAGGTAGTTCTGATTCAGTAAAAACATGCAAGGTAGCGCTATAGCAAGCGATCGCATTCTGCTTGTTCGAGCGTGGATTCCCCAGGGGAAACTCATGTAATAAGTTGCCGAGGGTATGACAACATCCAGCAATTCGTCGTACTCGATCTGGGGTACCGTGCGTAAAGGTTTCCAATGACCACCATTGGATAATTTTACCCAACGCAGGTACTAGTTTATCAGTGTTTGAAGCTAACAGGGGAAAAATGACCTCCTTGTGATGGCTCCGATCTGCGTCATTGAGTATCGCGATCGACTTGATCACATCGAGCAAAAAGAGAAAGAGATCCCTGTTATTCAAGAGAAAGAGTTCCCAATTATCCTCTTTTTCGTCAAAAGGGAAATTGGTAGCCAGATAATTTCTTATCCTTTTCGCCTTATCTCTTAGTAAATTAGTTGTTTTCTCTGTTCTCTCATCTTGCAACTTATCTGCTAAATTCTCCATATACTGAGTGAGTCTATTGATATTTAATAAGTTTCGATTGGTGTTGACAATGTCAACCTCTTCTTCAATTGGACAGGCAATCAGTTTTTGAAATAGTACAAGATATTCATCTGGAATTTCATCTTGTTCCTGCTCGCTGACATCATCTGAGGAGGATCGCTGAAATTTCGACTTTGGTTTTATTCTATGGTATTGAAGATATCGAGAAAAAAGAAATAGAAGCAGAAGATAGATAAAAACGGATAAACATGCCAAAGTTATATTTACCCTTGACATAGCAAAGAATATTAAAACACCTATTAGTATAAAAAAATAAGTTATGGCCAGTTTTGACATTACATTACTTCCTAGTTATAGTATTCATACCACTTCCGCAGGTTTTGTTTCTTGCAAAAACTTAAAATCTATCCGTTTTAGATTGCTCTATAGGTAGGGTATTCTCCATTGTTTTATCTACTTAACGTAAGATGATACGCCTCAATATAGCCCATATTCTTGAGCGCTACCTGTCCCAATCGCTCTACTAGCACTCCATCGGGCAACCGATCTTTCACCGCTTCATACACCGCCTGCGAAATACAAATACTCCCAGGAGCTGCTTTCCCTTCCAGCCGCGCCGCAATATTCACATCCCTACCCAGGGTATTTTTGCCTCTAATCCGCACCTCCCCGACATGAATCCCAATGCGATGCTGCAACACATCATCGGTGGGTAGTTCCTTAGCTGCCGATACCAGAGAAGCCTGCATTGCGATCGCGCAATCCACTGCCTGACTCACACGATCAAAGCGAATCATCAGCCCATCGCCCATCGTATTCACCAACACGCCACCTTCCCTCTCAAAGATGTCATGCATTAAGGCAAAATCGCGATCGACTAGCTCGATCGTGCGTTCCTCATCCCTATCCATTCTTGCCGAATACCCAACCACATCCGTAAACAAAATTGCCGCAAGTACTTTCCCATTATTGTTGACCGCAGATAAGATATTGCGATCGCTCGAACCATCTGCGACTTGCGATTCCAAACTCTGTCGTAAAATTGGCACGGTAGACGCAAAGGCAGCCGGCATCGATGCCGCCAATTGCAAATCGATTTGAATTTGTTGCTGTTGGCTATCGCACACATCCCCAAAGATTTCCAAAAAGCCAAGATCGTCTTCGATAAAGCAATGCTTCCGCAACCGCTTTAACCATAACGTGTAATTTTTGATATTGATTTCCGATGCAATTAAGTGACTCTCCATATCGCGCAGGTAGGCTTCGTAAGCGATCGCCTGAGTCGGAATCTCATCCAGCCACTCACGCATAAACTTTTGTTTGTCGGCATCAGAACTACTCCAAGCAGCTAGGGTTTGCCCCTTTTGCCGCATGTTTCCACCCATTACTTGTAGTTGTTCAAAGCACCAACGCGACTGTTCGTATACATAGAGAATCTTACTACGATAGCAGAGCAGATTGAACAAGGGAACGTAGTACGCGCCTTCTTGTTCTGCTTCTGTCGTTCGCGAATTCCCATCCAACCAAACCAGCGCATGTTCGGCAGGTTCCACGCCATACTCAAATTCTACAATCGGACTCCCAAGCAGAGAACCCCTAGCAACTTCCTGTAGATCGTTTCTTCCCAATAGAAATTGTAAAGCAACTCTCGCCACCTCCGAAGGCGAAGCCACTGAATCCGCTAACTTGAGCATTACAAATAGCGTCTGTCCTAGCGAGGCACGTATGCCTTTAGGATTGAGGTCGATCAAGCGATCGTAAGTTAAGGGAACCGCTCCATCTTCGTCATACCGCAACGTCAAATCGATCGCATAGGTATCGTGAATTGCCACGGGATAAAGTTCGCCTCGCAGATGTAATTTTCCATCGGTCTGCGGCGCGGTAAAAACCAGCATCTTGTCTGGCAAAAGTTCTTGAAATCGATTGTTACTCCCTTTCCGCTATAAGACAGGGTAAAATATGAGGTAAAAAAGAGGGTAAG
>NZ_JAZBJZ010000070.1:0-27503 GCF_036349135.1 Tumidithrix elongata BACA0141 | reverse complement strand
TCTCGTGCCTTTCTGTTGCTCTTGCCTTGCTGCCGATTAGTCCAAACTAAAGTATCAAGGCGATCGCCCTAGAATTTGCTCGTTGCAAAATTTGCAACGAGTTCGGATCGACAATGGGCAATTTTCCTAGGTTTCTTGTTAGTGTCAGTTCGAGTTCGGATGTAAGGGGATTCCCTATCGGGCAGGGAGATCGGAACCTGAAGTTAGACCAAAAATAATTTATCAGGATCGAGATAAATGAGCCAAGGTTGAGGATATTGGTTGAGAACTTCCCACTTTTCCTTAAATACTTCTGCTTGGAGGTGGTAGTCCCAATCATGTTTGGGCGGTTCGTTCAATTTGACGTACAAAGTCATGCGAAAAGGAGTTTCGGTTGTGCGCACTAGCCAACAGGGAATGGTATTGCGCGGATAAGCGTGCGGGTGAGAAGCTTCTACAGGTTCAATCGACCTAGACTCGATCGACATTGATTTTGGCAAGTCTGCTTCGGGATCTAGTTCCTCGTGGAGCGTGGAATTTGCCAGCGTACTAAACCCGTTGCTTTCAAGCATGCTCAAAACATTTTTGCTCGAACTTTCTAGAAAGGCAATCTGGTGGGCGCGAATGCCGACATGGGTAGTTTGGTTGGATGCAGCGTAATTGACCTGTAGCCTGCATCCCCAATCCAGCGCCTCAACGGTCTGAGCAGAAATCTGTAATATGCGCGAGAAGTTTTTACAACCCGTCAGTCGAGCTGTTTCCACATTGGCGGGGCGATCGAAGACCGCAAACTTCTCACCGTAGCTCATTACCTGACCTCGATCTAGAACGAGTAGGTTTTGGCAAATGCGATAGGCTTCTTCAATATTGTGGGTGACAAACAGAGCGATCCCCGTATAGGTGCTGAGAACTGAGATCAGTTCCCGTTCCATTTGGCTGCGGAGGTGGGTATCGAGGGCTGAGAATGGTTCGTCTAAAAGCAGAATGTCGGGTTGAGTAATCAGGGCGCGGGCGAGGGCGACCCGTTGTTGCTGACCGCCTGAAAGTTGATGGGGGTAGCGATCGCCAAATCCTTGAAGTTCGATGTTTTGGATTTGCTCGGATACTTTTTGCCTGATCTGCGATCGCGCCAGCTCTTTGGGTAAACCGAAAGCGATGTTTTGGGCGACGGTTAAGTGAGGGAAAAGCGCATAGTTTTGAAATAGGAACCCCACAGATCGATCGCGGCTGGGCAGATGAATTCCCCGTTGCGCATCAAATAAGACCTTACCATTGAGAATGATTCTGCCAGTCGTGGGCTTTTCCATGCCAGCAATGCAGCGCAACAGCATACTCTTGCCTGTACCTGAGGCTCCTAAAATGCCAATGGCGCGATCTGTACAATGCAACTTTACTTGTAAAGCAAACTCAGGCAGCAGTTTCTCAATCTCGATTAGCAATCCCTGTTGGCGATCGGAAATTGGCAACTCGTGATTAGGAACATACTTTTTTCTTTTTCCTGTTTCTGTTTGTCTTAACAAGAGATGGGGATAACTTTCAGACTTGCGCTTACGGGCAATTGTCCAGAGATGTGCGCCTGCGATCGCAGAGAACGAAATCGATAGAATCACGGCTGTCCAGAGCCAAGCCTCTTGGGTTGCGCCTGCTTCCACCGCCGCATAGATAGCCAGAGGAATCGTGGTGGTTTGTCCTGGGATATTGCCCGCCAGCATTAACGTCGCACCAAATTCTCCTAAGCCTCTCGCAAATGCGAGGGTTGCGCCTGCCAAAATGCCTGGAAATGCTAAAGGTAAGGCAATTTGCCAGAAAACGCGAAACTCAGAAGCACCCAGAGTTTTGGCAGCACGGAGCAAATTTCCATCCACCTGCTCAAAGGCTGCTTGCGCGGTCTTATACATGAGTGGAAAGGTCACAACTACCGCCGCCAACACGCCAGCATACCAAGTAAAAATAAGATTGACATGAAAGACTTGCAGAAACTTCCCCAGCCAGCCATGTTGTCCGAGTAACTGTAACAGCAGAAAGCCCACGACTGTGGGGGGTAAAACGAGGGGTGCAAGGAACAAACTATCGAGTACCGACTTCCATTTGCCGCGATATTCTAACAACCCATAGGCAGCCGTAATTCCCAAAAAGAATGTGAAAAAGGTTGCAGTTGCCGCAACCTTCAGCGATATCCAAAATGGCGAAAAATCAAAGGGTACTGAATCCATACTTTTCAAATATATGCTTTGCTGGAGCGCTGGATAGAAACTCTAGATAAGATTTGGCGCTGGGTTGATTGGGACTTTTTTGCAAAACCGCGATCGGGTAGACAATGGGCTTATGTAACTTGGCATCGATGGTTTGCACGACTTTGACCTTTGTCGAAGTTTTGGCATCGGTCGCATAGACGATTCCTGCTTGGGCGTTGCCAGATTCCACAAATTGCAGCACTTGACGCACGTTATTCCCCAAGACAAATTTTGATTCTACAGATTGCCAAATCTCTAGCTTCTTTAAGGCTTGCTCGGCATACTGACCTGCGGGAACGCTACGGGGATCGCCGATCGCAATCCGTTCGATATTCGCATTGGTTAAATCTTTTAAATCGCTGGTATCACTTTTATCCGCAGGCACAATCAGGACGAGACGATTGCCTAATAGGTTGCGGCGCGTATCGGTAAGAATGAGATTACTTTTTTGGAGTTCGTCCATCTGCTTGGCAGCAGCGGAAATAAAGACATCGACGGGCGCACCATTCACGATCTGTTGGAGTAGATCGCCCGAGCTTCCAAAATTCGTGCGGACGTCAACGTTGGATTTTGATTTGCTGTAAAGAGGATTAATTTCACCTAGGGCTTCTTTTAGACTAGCCGCAGCCGAGATGGTTAGTTTGGCGTTCTTTTGCTCGATCGCAGGGGTAGTCGCTTGGCTCGTTGTCGGTGGAGTAGTTTTATCGCTCGTAGGGGAGGTGAAATTACAGGCAGCGATCGTGAATAGAGTGAAGACAATCAAACCAATGAAAGTAACAAGTCTTTTTCTGTTCATGGAAATAGGAAATATAATTTTTGCCACCCTTATATCTATCTTTAGAACAGCGGTAAGGATGCTGGTTGAGTTCAGTTGAATGCGATCGCTAGTCAGTGGCTACAATCACGTCAGATGCCTTAATCACAACATAAGCTTCTTTCCCTTCTTCCAATTCAAGGGTTTCAGCAGAGGATTTTGTGATAGTCGATATTACATGGATACTAGGTGCAATTTCAACAGATATTTCAGCACTGACTGCACCAATCTTGACTTTCTTAACCATACCCTTAAATGAATTGCGCGCACTAATTTTCATGGGTTTTCTTTCCTATTCTTGATTCTAAAAAAACGATAATCACCGCAAATAGAAAGACTATATAAGCATATAAGCTTTTAGTTATGCGGGGGGTGGATGTTACTTTTTGCAGGCTACAATATGGAAAATGTGCCAGTATCTCGGTTCGCCGAGAGGGGTTTGATCGGGATGCTCTTCTTCTTCAAAATGTTTTACGTCAAAGGGCTGGAGTAATGGCTCTACTTGCGCTCTAGAATAATGGGTCATGTTTGGATAAACGGTTGCCCATGAGTCGCGATCGCCAAATAGTTGACCGCAAAATCGCCCTCCATGGCGCAGCGATGCTGTAATTTTTTTCCACAGATTGGGGAAATCTTGTGGCAGACAAAAAGGGAGTGCGAAGCTGGAGTTAATTAAATCGACCGATCTTGGTAGAGCCAGTGACTCAAACTGCATCACCATCGATTCCAACAGCAGGGGATTGAAATCATTCCGATCGCGCAGTTTTGCGATCGCTTCTTCATTCCCATCAATTGCTAAGACTTGCCATTCTCGCCTCACCAATTCTACGGTATCGCGTCCATCACCGCACCCCAGATCGACCGCAAGGCGTGGCATTTGTGGCGACATCTCCTCATCAAATAGCGCCAGTGCTTTCCGTAAAGTTTCGCGAGGTGGACGACCAGCGATCGCCTGATAATAGGCAGACCAGTCGCGAGAAAATCTACTGGTTTCGGGAAAGTTGAGCATCGGTTTCATGAGGTTTCCATGGAAATGGGCAGAAACAAATTTGATTCTGATTTCGATTTTGCTTCCAATTTTGATAATTGTGGGATATAAAGGCTAAAGCCATATTTTGCAATAGTTTTAGCCTTTATCGTATCTACAAAGTCATACAGATCGACGCTTCACGGTTTCATGACTAACTAACGAGTTGTCCAGTACCAAGAACTTGGAAGATTTTAGGATTTTCGTCACAGTAGAGCTGAAATGCTGCTTTTTCAGGGACATCTGCGCCGCTTTGATAGATCATTTCTGCTTCAATATTTTCGACCAACGCCCAAGCAGTAGCGCATTCCTTCGATATAATTCCAGACCCAGCACAAACCGATTTTGCTTCGGCGATCGCGCGGGAGAGTTCGTTGCGAGCGACCACGACTTTGGGCTTCTCTAAAAAGTCACCCTTGTTGAGAATATCGCTTAAAGAGACAACTCCAAGGATACCTTCTCGAATCACAGGAGCCACATGGATGCCTGTGTTCGCAAATTTATTAATTCTTTATAAACTGACTTCTTCACAATACTTATAGGGAATTATAGAACTGAAATGCGTACGCGCTGCAAAGCTTTCAGGATGAAAACATCGAGTCGTAAGTGATTTATACGCATTGATTGCGAATTGATTGCGAAGTATGGAGTTTGTCACTGATTGCGATCTTACAGTTATATAGTTATACAAGTTATACATAAATGGGCATAACACCGTCACGCGTACTCTCTGTTTATTAAATCGCTATGGTAGAAAAGTTAAAACCCGATTGGGCAGGTGCCGATCTCCTCTCTCATGTTGTGAATCTCTTAATTCAAACCAAGCCCCTGTATCAACTGATGAAACTGCAAGCGCGTCGCATCATGATCGACACTGCTGAGAAAAAAGGCGTGGCGTGGCGCAAAAACTATCAAACCTTAGAGAATGGCTCTGCAAAATCGCTACTTGCCCCGATGACGAATTCTGCGATCGCTTATCCCGATTATTATCAAGTGCCTTTTCATGCCTACGAGCAGGGCAATTTATGCTGGCAAGCAGCCTTGGAAGCCCCCTCTGCGACCTATGCGATCGCGCTGCGGGTTTGGAAAAATGAATCCTTGACTTGGGAAGAAGCCCACGATCGCTTGCGTGGTTGTTTTCATCAGGCGATCGCTGCCTACTTGCCCGATCGATTAGAAAAGGTTTTAGATATTGGCTGTTCCGTGGGAATTTCGACGCTCACGCTCCATCGCTATCTACAAAAAAGGCAAACTGAACCGATTCAGACAATAGGACTGGATTTGTCTCCCTATATGCTTTCTGTGGCGAAGGTGTTGGATGAAAAACAAGAGATTGCGGAATGGGTGCATGGCAATGCCGAAAAGACAGATTTCGCCGATAACAGCTTCGATTTGGTGGCGATTCAGTTCCTTTTACACGAACTGCCTCAGCTTCCATCTAGTCAGATCTTTCGAGAAGTAAAACGGATTTTACGTCCAGATGGAATTTTAGCAATTGTGGACAATAACCCTGCTTCTCCAGTGATTCAAGGCTTGCCACCAGCTCTGTTTCTATTGATGAAAAGCACGGAACCTTGGAGTGATGAGTACTATACCTTCGATTTAGAAGGTGAAATTCAACGGGTAGGACTAGACTACAAGTCAACTGTTGCCAGCGATCCGCGTCATCGAACCCTCGTTGCAGTGAAGTCTACTGCCGACTAGACTTTTATGGGCGATTTGGCGATTTTCTACTATTTTATTGATCCTGCATTAGGGATTCACGGCTTGAACTGACCATACTTGCTGCCGATCGCGAATCTCACAAACATAAATAGAACGATTTTGCGGTTCTCCATATAGTTCCAGGCGATCGATCTGTATGGGGTCTAATAATAAAAGACAGAAAGTATCTAAGGGAGTTTCGGGACTTGGTGGCAGGGGTAAAAATGCAGCGGGATCGGACACTCTTGGTTGTCGAGAATGCGGCCAGCCAAATTGTACCCGCCCTGCATCCGATAGTTCTTGCCAAGCAATTTGTCGAGCAGTTTGGAGATCTGATTTGGAAGCGTGGTCGATCGCGCGTAACTTACCCCGCAGACGGAACTGTTCGCGGGTTTTAGGGAAATACCAACAGGCTTCAGCCAAAGGATTTAAAGCAATCTGTTGGATTTTGGGGCTGCGGCGATCGCAAACAAATTTGAGGTGATTGGTATCAGGTAGAAATCCTCGAAACACCACGGTGCGATTGGCAGGATACCCATCCAGGTCAATGGTGGCAAGTTGTAAAAAACGCGCTTCGGGTTGATTTTGATGCAGATCGAGGTTGCGATCTAAAAGCGATCGCCAAGGGGCCAATTCCATAAAATCACAAATCAATGGTGTAGTTTAGTTTAGGCAGATCTCTATCTAAAGCTGCTGAAATTTTAAGGATATAGTTCCAACTATGTTAGATCGTTTGCGGGTGGCAGTTGTGCATGAGTGGTTGGTTGACTACTCAGGCTCAGAGAGAGTATTAGAGCAAATTTTGCTATTGTTCCCACAGGCAGATTTGTATGCGATCGTCGATTTTTTACCTGACGAGCTACGCGGCTTTATTCAGCATAGGCAAGTTCGCACCTCATTAATTCAAACCTTACCATTTGCGAAAACCAAATTTCGGCAATATCTCCCTTTGATGCCTCTAGCGATCGAGCAGTTCGATCTGTCTGGCTATGACCTCGTGATTTCCAGCGCTCATGCCGTTGCGAAAGGCGTTCTCACGGGGCCCGATCAACTGCATATCTCTTACGTGCATTCCCCCATTCGTTATGCATGGGACATGCAGCATCAATATCTTCGAGAATCTGGACTAGAGAAGGGGCTAAAAAGCTGGTTGGTAAGGTGGTTTCTGCATCAAATGCGCCTATGGGATACTCGCACTGCTAACGGGGTAGACTTCTTCGTAGCAAATTCAGCTTTTATTGCAAGGAGAATTCAAAAGGTATATCGCCGTTCCGCTGCAGTGATCTATCCTCCCGTGGATGTCACGAATTTTGATTTATGCGAACAGAAAGAAGACTTTTATCTGACTGCCTCGCGGTTTGTGCCTTACAAACGCGTGGACTTGATCGTAGAGGCATTTAGTCAACTTGGCGATCGCGAGTTAATTGTGATCGGTGATGGTGGCAATGCTAAGGAGTTGCAAGCGATCGCGGGCAAGAATGTCACGTTTTTAGGATATTTACCGCCCACGGAGTTACGCAAATATATGCAACGCGCCAAAGCATTTGTGTTTGCTGCCGAGGAAGACTTTGGGATCACACCCGTTGAGGCTCAAGCCTGTGGTACGCCTGCGATCGCCTATGGCAAAGGTGGCGTTTTAGAAACCGTAAGGGGGTTGGATTGCGATCGACCTACAGGTGTTTTCTTTGCCGAACAGTCCGTCGAAAGCCTAAAGTCAGCGATTATGCTGTTTGAACAGGAGTGCGATCGGATTCAACCCAGCAATTGTCGCGATCGGGCAATGCACTTTGCCCCTGAGCGATTTCAACAAGAATTCAGCAACTTTATCGCTCAAGCTTGGGCGGCAAGGGCACGCTAAAACTAATCGAGTTGCTATAATGAAAGATGAGCCCAAGCAACGCTTTGCTGTTATCAGTTTCAGCAATCGATCAAGGAAATGTTTGGGACTTGCTCCATCGGCTGATTGCATGGATATTACTGCCTTGCATGTAATAATTGCAAAGCGATGTGGCAGTATTAGGGGGAAGCTACGTTGATTCTTAAGGTGTTACTAAACTTTTGCTGTAACAATGCCAACAGGATCTTAGGGGGGATCTTGAGGGGCTTGCTGAATAGATTTTCAGCACAGTTTCTAGCTTGATTCTATGTCGTTTCAGATAGAACTGGTTTATTGCTTACAGTTGATTTTGTGTAGGTTGTACATACTAAGTTGATGTGTACAAGAAAACTGTTTATGAATGGAATTTAAGGATATGTATATCCTGCTCGCACGAATATCATATAACTACAAGAAATAGGAATGAGTCTATGCAGTCGGCAGAACTTTTGGAACAGGGGCAATTGCTGCGTCGGCAAGATCGAGCATCTGCCATACATTATTTTGAGAAATGGTTAAATATTGCAGATGAGCGTACCGATCGCTTGGCTTTAGCAACGGCATCTATGGAATTAGCCTTAGAGTTGATCGAGATTAGCCAACCTGAAGGGTTACTCCGTGCTAATAGTTTACTACAAAAAGCCGAAGATTTACTAAAAAATTATCCCAGCAATTGCGATCGGCAAAAAGCCTACTTACATTACTGTCAAGGTATATGGGCATTAAAGCAAAATAATCTAGCAGATGGTATTTCTCTACTTCAAGCTGCCTATCAAACCTACGAGCAAATTAACGATCTAGAGGGGCTGGCGCTCACCGATGATGCCTTAGGCAAGTATTACGCTACGATCGGTGATTTCCAAACAGCACTATTTCACCTAGAGCGATCGCTGTCACTGCGGCAAGAACTCGATGACGAACATGCCAAAGCGATTAGCTTTGGGCATTTGGGAAGGATCCATTTACAAATTGAAGAACTGGATCCCGTTGAAGACCTATTTCAGACTAGTCTAGAGATTGGACTTGCCTACGAAGATGAAGTGCTGCGCATCCAAGCTTTGTCAGGTTTGGCACAACTAGCGATCGCGCGGTCTCAATGGCAACTAGCGATCGCCATGATTCAAGAAGCCCTAGACTTGACCCAAGAACCTTTAGATACCAAACGAGTTGCCTATTTATCCCTTGATTTTGCAGAAGCACTCTTGGGAGACGATCGGTTAGAGGATAGCCTAAAATCGATCGATCTTGAGGTCATGCCTCGATTTGTCAAACTGCAAGACAAAGTAGGGATTGCCGTTGCTAAACGCATGCGGGGTCGGATTCTCTACCGCAGATTGTTGGATGGGCTAGACACCTTAGAGGAGGACACGATTGAAATTGCTGAAGATACCCTCCTTGATGCTTCGATGCTGTTTGAGCAAGCCAAAATGCCCCAAGAGTATGCTAAAACGCTCTATGACTTGGCTTTTCTCTATCAGTTGTGTCTCAATTCTCGCTTTAAATATCAGTATCAGGGCAAATCCGTGCGATCGCTCGAACTGGCTTTGAATGTCCTAGAGCAATATAACCAAGGCAACACGCGACTGGCTTCGCAAATGGAAGCCATGCTAATGCATGCGATGGGTGGAGCGCTCTAATCGAACACCTTACTTCCAAACCTTAATGGTTTTATCGGTACTACCACTGATGAGGGTTCTATCTTTAGGGCTAAATGCTAACGATAGGACTGGTAAGGTATGTCCAGTTAATGTTTGCAATAACTTACCTGTCCGCACATCCCAAATCTTGATCGTTTTATCCGATCCACCCGTAGCAATAATTTGACCATCAGGGCTAAAAGCTAGGGTCAAAATCGTACTGGTATGCCCCGTCAAGCTGCGAATTTCATTACCTGTGGTGGCATCCCATAGCTTAACGGTTAGATCTTGACTGGTACTAGCAATCAGTTTGCCATCGGGGCTAAAGGCGACTGCTCTCACCTGTGATTTATGACCTTTTAATGTCCGAATTTCTTTACCGGTTGCTGCATCCCAAATCTTGATGGTTTTATCAGCACTACCACTGGCGATCGCTTTGCCATCAGGACTAATAGCAACAGAAAGTACAAGCCCTGTATGTCCAGAAAAGGTGCGGATTAGTTTCCCTGCACGCCAATCCCATAATTTAATCGTTTTGTCAGCACTGGCGCTGACTAGTAGCTTATTCGTCGCATCAAAGGCAAGGCTATAAATTGGCCCCGTATGACCTGAGAGTTTATTGAGAGGACGACCATTGCGAAAATTCCATAGTTGAATGGTCTTATCTGTCCCAGCACTGGCGAAGGTATTGCCATCACGACTGGTAGCGATCGCATTGACTCCTGTCACATTTGCCGATTGCTCGGTTAAAGTCAAAAATGCTTTGCCCCCTTTGGTATCCCACAAACGTAGGGTTTTGTCATAGCTACCACTCACCACCGTATGTCCATTGGCAGAAAATGCTACGGCTCTAACCCAGCCATCATGCCCTGTGAGCGTGGACTTTATTTTGAGCGGTGCGAACGGCAAAGCAGGCGGAGCGGTCTCTGTCGCTACGGTTGTTGGCGTTGGTGCAGGATCGTTCGAAAAACTTTGTGTGAGATAAAAGGCTCCACCAGCTATGAGTGCAGCAGCAGCAGTCCCCCCGACAATCAGGGGTAGCGTTTTTCGCTTTGAATCTCCTTTCATACCGAACAACCTAACATGGGTTGGTGCTAAATTTGGGTCAAGGATATAGAGATCGTTCAAAACCTCTTGAGCTGACTGATAACGCTCCTCTTGGTTGTGATTTACCATGCGATCTAGAATTTTGCTCAGATCGGAGCTAACACTGGCATGAACTTGCCAATCGAGGGCATTCGTTATGTTGTTATAGTTGAGTTGGCTGGGATGCAAACTGGTCAGTAGCTGAATTGCGGTTAAGCCAAGCGCATAAATATCTCCACTCGGTGTAAGTTGTCCTTCCGTTTGCTCGGGTGGAATATAACTGGGGGTTCCTACAATGGGCTTAGAGCGAGTCTTTGGATCCGTTGAATTTTGACTATGCAGGTGAGGCGTACAGATCCCCCTGAGCATGACAAAATTTACCAGAATAATTTTGCGATCGGACTGTCGCCGAATCAGATTTTTAGGATTGAGATCGCCATGCACGATCTGAAATGCATGGATAAACTTGAGCGTGATAAGAATTTCATGTAAAAGCTCAGTGACTTCGCTATCGCTAAAGCATTGATCTGATTGAATCTCATTGCTGAGCGCCGTTCCAGGAATTACTTCCTCGACAATAAAGAACTCCTTGTCTTGCTCAAAGAAGGACAAAACGTTAGGGCAGCGATCGCTTTGTAGTCCGAGTTGTTTTAACTTAGGTGCTTCTGCAAAAAATAGCTCTCTTGCTGTGGCGAGCGTGGCACTATCGGTGTCAGCAGGACGAAAGCACTTGATAATACATTGCGAAAAACTTTGCTTAGAGGAATCCTCAGCCAAATAAGCTTGACTACAACAATCACAGTCCAGCGTTTGAATGATTCGGTAGCGTTGATCTAGTAGTTCTCCCAGCATTGATGTTGCACTTGTTGGCATTGCTAGTCCCCGTAGGTTACGACAGTTTTAGAGTGGTTAAATCTAGCTATCGTCTTGTAGAGCCACCAAAATAACTTATAAAGTCAATATTTCATCTTTACTAATATTATAGTTTGCGTGAATTTTGTTTTTAGTCATAAGTAAAGCTGATAACTCTAATGGAGGGGCTTCAGATAATCGATGACAACTTTGTTCGCACTTTTTATTCATATTTATTGAACAGACAGGGTTTCTGGTTGCCCGATCGAGAACCCTTTGGGTTTAGGGCTTGATGCTTAGACCGATTCATCATCGGCAAAAAATTTGGGGATCGCTAATCAGATACAATAACTTCAACCCTAAAAATACCCTGTTTAACCATGCCAACCGCACTAGTTCCCTTGGCTGAAGGATTTGAAGAAATTGAGGCGATTACGATTATTGATGTGTTGCGCCGTGGTGGCGTTGAGGTGCTAACGGTTGGACTAGAATCGGTAGTCGTAGAGGGTGCTCACAACATAACCTTGATGGCAGATCGGCTGTTGGAATATGCCGATCCTAACAATTTTGACATGATTGTATTACCCGGTGGGCCTGGAACCTATAAGCTCAAAGACGATCCCCGAATTATTGACATGCTACAAAAGCAAGCTGCCGCCAGAAAATATACGGCTGCGGTCTGCGCTGCCCCAGTGATATTGTCTGAGGCTGGTTTGCTCAAAGGCAAACGTGCCACTTCTTTCCCCTCGGTGCAGGGTGATTTAGAAGTTGGGGAGTATTTAGCAGTTCCTGTGGTGGTAGATGGGCTCGTAATTACCAGTCGAGGGCCTGGGACAGTCATGGCATTTGCTCTCAAGTTGGTTGAGTTGCTGCAAGGCGAAGCGATCGCGACCAAACTTGCCAGCGATATGCAGGTTAGCTAGGTGATTGCTCGGATAACTTTTTGATATAGTCCGCGATCGCAGGTGTAAAGGATTTAATTAACTCTAGATAAACCTGTTTTTTAAATTCCACAATGGAGTCGGCACATCGCTCAAGGGGGATAAAGCGCACGCTGTTAAATTCGCGCTGATGGGTGTCTAAATTGCAGCGATCGGCGGGTTGATCCCAATAAAACAGATACCAGCGCTGCATTTGCCCTGAATATTTTTTAGATTTGCCCCACACTTCTAGGTCTGGTGGAAAATCGTAGTACAGCCATTCGGGATGCTCGTAGACAAGAGGTGCATCAGCGATTCCTACTTCTTCATATAACTCACGCTGAGCGGCTTTAAAGGGTTCTTCACCCTCGTCTATCCCCCCCTGTGGAAACTGCCATGCTCCACTGACGTTTAGCCTCTCGCCGACTAAAACCTCGCCATTCCGATTAAAGATCACCATGCCCACATTTTTTCTGTATGGCTTTTTCTGCATAAATCTCCTCACCTAGAAAACAAAACTTCTTCAGTTGTACCTTATCGGTATGAATTCGGTATGAATATCGGCGTGGCTCCTGTAAATTACGCCAAGACATCGCGCAATGCCGTAAGTTGTTCCTGCACGATGCGGTAATAGATCCAAGTGCCGCGCCGCTCTTTTTCTAATAAGCCTGCTTCGTACATCACCTTGAGATGGTGGCTGACTGTAGGCTGAGATAGTCCTAATGTTTCGACCAGCTCACAGGCACAAACTTCCTTATTGGGTTGGGCGGCAATCAGACTCAGCATTTGTAACCGCATCGGTTCGCTCAGCACGCGAAAGAGCGTGGCAAGTTGAGCCGACTCTTCAAGGGTGAGGCGACCAGCCAACAGAGGCGGGCAACAGGGCACAACAAGCTTCTTCATATTCTCTATATTGACATAGATGAATATAGGTGGCTAAGATATAGATGACTGTCTATATTGATTAGACTCAATATTAAAGCATTCCTTTTTGTTCGTGGCTTTCACCGCAATCCTAAAAGATTCATGGCAGCAAAACTATCGGTTAAACGACTCTCCTTCCTCGATCGCTTCTTGACCCTATGGATTTTTCTGGCAATGGCGATCGGCGTGGGCATCGGCTACTTTTTTCCTGCATTTGACGCAGTCATCGATCGCTTTCAGGTAGGGGCGACAAACATTCCGATCGCGATCGGCTTGATTTTAATGATGTATCCACCCTTGGCAAAGGTGCGTTACGAAAAATTGGGCGAAATCTTTCGCGATACCAAAATCCTCGGTTTGTCCCTCGTGCAGAACTGGATTGTGGGGCCAATTTTGATGTTTCTTTTGGCGATCGCTTTCCTCAGAGATTTCCCCGAATATATGGTGGGATTGATTTTGATTGGGTTGGCGCGTTGTATTGCCATGGTGGTCGTCTGGAGCGATCTGGCGCGGGGCAATACGGAATATACGGCGGGACTGGTTGCCTTTAACAGCATCTTTCAAGTGATTTTCTATAGCCCCTTTGCATGGCTCTTTATCACCGTACTCCCACCCCTGTTTGGCTTAAAAGGGTCAGTCGTTAATGTCAGCATGGCTGAAATTGCCCAGAGCGTGTTTATCTATTTGGGCATTCCCTTTTTGGCAGGATTTCTGACGCGCTTCTTTTTGGTGAAGCTAAAAGGAAAAACCTGGTATCACGAAGTCTTTATCCCCAAAATCAGCCCAATCACATTGATTGCTCTACTGTTCACGATCGCGGTGATGTTCAGCCTCAAAGGGAATTCCATCGTACAGATTCCCCTAGATGTGGCAAGAATTGCGGTTCCCCTCATCGTTTACTTTATCGTCATGTTTTTGGCGAGCTTCTATATGGCATGGCGCATCCACGCCGATTATGACAAAGCAGCAAGTGTCGCTTTTACTGCATCGGGCAACAATTTTGAGTTAGCGATCGCTGTCGCCGCAGGCGTATTTGGGCTTAAATCTGGTGTTACCTTAGCTGCTGTCGTCGGGCCTTTGGTTGAAGTTCCCGTTCTGATTGGCTTGGTTAATGTCGCTTTTTGGATTAAGAAGCGTTATTTCAAAACGATGGAATCCTCATAGAACTATTACCTATTAACTATCAACTATTAACTGTCAACTATTAACTGTCAACTATTAACTGTCAACTATCAACTACCCATTATAAGGAAAGATTTCCATGAAAAGCGTGATGTTTGTCTGCAAGAAAAACTCGCGGCGATCGCAAATGGCTGAGGGCTTTGCGCGAACCTTAGGAACTGAGAAAATCGAAGTCGCGAGTTCGGGATTAGAAGCAAGTCATATCGATCCGATTAGCGTACAGGTGATGGCAGAGATTGGCATTGATATTAGCCACCAAACTTCTAAAGCCCTGAGCGAGTTTAATCCAGAAAATTTCGATGCCGTGATTTCGCTCTGTGGTTGTGGCGTGAATTTACCAGAAGCTTGGGTTCTGCGGGATATCTTTGAAGATTGGCAACTAGACGACCCAGAAGGTCACTCGATTGAGAAATTTCGCGAAGTTAGAGACCAGGTAAAAGAAAGAGTTGAAAAACTCATCCAAGCTATGACGAACTAACGCCAAAATCTAACCCTGAAGCTGGAACGATGGAAGAAAAAATTTCTGATAACTTGTGGTGGGTGATTCCCAACCAAGTAGCTGGTGTTCGGAAACCCACGGCAGAAGAGATCTCTCTACTGAAAGATGCTGGGATAGGAGCGATCGTTTCCGTGATGGACGATTCAGCTAATTTAGATCTGTACGAACAGCTAGAAATGCCTTTTCTCTGGTTGCCTGTTAAGGGTGGAACTTCTCCATCCATTGCACAGATCGGATCTCTCCGTCAGTTTGTCGAACATCAAAATAATTTAGGACATGGTGTCGCAATTCATTGCACCAGTGGTAGGCGACGGACAGGAACTTTTTTGGCAGCCTATCTCATCAATCTCGGTAAAACCTATACTGAGGCATTAGAAATCGTACAAAATGCAAATCCTGCCGTGGAACTTAGAGAAGCTCAAGTAGAATTCCTACATGAATTTTTCCTGCAAAAACAAATAGCGCAAGGTTCAGAGTTACCCAAAAATTGACGTTATGACATCATTTGACCATCCACCGAGAATTTTGTTTCTCTATGGTTCTCTTAGAGAACGCTCTTACAGCCGACTTTTAGCAGAGGAGGCAGCAAGAATCATCCAAGAATTTGGTGCAGAAGTGAAATTTTTCGATCCGCGTGAATTGCCTATCTACGGCAGCGTTCCCGATACGCATCCCAAAGTGCAGGAGTTAAGGGATCTCAGCACTTGGTCTGAAGGGCAGGCATGGAGCAGTCCAGAAATGCACGGCAATATCACGGGAATTCTAAAAAATCAAATTGATTGGATTCCCTTAAGTATCGGTGCTGTGCGACCGACTCAGGGCAGGACTTTGGCTGTCATGCAGGTAAGCGGCGGTTCCCAATCCTTTAATGCAGTGAATACCATGCGTATTCTAGGACGATGGATGCGCATGTTCACAATTCCCAATCAATCGTCGGTAGCTAAAGCCTATCAGGAGTTTCACGAAGATGGAACGATGAAAGAATCGGCTTACCGCGATCGCGTCGTCGATGTCATGGAAGAACTCTATAAATTTACCCTGCTTTTAAGGGATAAAGTGGATTACCTATGCGATCGCTACAGCGAACGTAAAGAAAAAGAGAAAAATAGCTAGCTTATGCCAACGGATAACTATGTCTTTAAGGCTTTCCTATACCAAATTAACGTAATTTAATTTGGCTCAATGATTTGTTGTTTAAGCCAAGTACTAATTGCAGAAGGGATAGTCGTGAAATGGATGTAGAGTTTGGTGGAATTCCCAACCAAGTTCCGATCTTGAATCTTTGACTCTGGGAAATTCTGCTCTGAGGTTTCTGCTGCTTCTGTATTAGGGGGATGAGTGGATGCGAGGTCTAAAACTTTAGCATAAATTTCACCTTCCCAATCAGATTGAATTGCTAGCAAGAGGATTTTGATATTGACCAGAGGTGGAATGACACACTCACTGAGCACTTCAGCCCGATGTTCGGATAGTTTGAGAATGGTTCCTTGAAAAGTCTCATTTTCTAAATGCTTATCATCTAAAATGCGATATTCAATGGGAATAGGGGTTTTGAGTTTATGAAACTGCTCCTGGATCTCAGACAAAAAGAGATTATATTTCCCAGCAATACCGCAAACATCATGAATGGTAATCGGTTGCTTTACCCCTTTAGGCTCAACCTGCATACTGCTATTGGTCTGTACAATTCCATCGGCATGGGCGAAGGTGCTTTCTGAAACAAGAACTTGTCCTCCCACAGTGTAGGATTCAATTCTCGAGGTTAGGTTCACCTGACTGCCCACAACTGCATATTTGGCGCGAGATTGAGAACCAATATTCCCAACGACGACTTCGCCCGTATTGATCCCTATTCCCATTGCAATTTGGGGTAATTCCATCTTCTCCAAAGCGTGATTGACTGAGGTCATTGCTAACTGCATCGCGATCGCACAAGCGATCGCACGGGGAGCATCATCTTCCCGACCGATCGGAGCACCAAAAATCACTAAAATTGCATCGCCAATAAATTCATCAATCGTTCCTTGGTACTGGTTGATTACATCGGTCATAGCTCCCAGAAACACATTGAGGATTTCTACGACCTTTTCAGGCGGTAATTGCTCAGATATGGTAGAAAAGCCCCTAAGATCGCACATAAGAATCGTGACTTTGCGCCTTTCACCCCCAAAATGCAAGCCCTCAGGGGTCTCTAACAAGCGAGCGACCACCTCGTCTGTGAGATAACGGCTAAAATAGGTACGAATTTGAGAAGCGGAACGGGCAAGGTAACTCGTTACCAAGATACTCGCACCCCAAGTTGCAAGCAGAGGTGGCGCAATCGGAATCCACCATCCATAGACAAAAGCGATCGCCGCAATCCCCAACAAGACTCCACTCACGATCGCGACGCGTAAGGAGCGAATAATCCGCAAACCGTTACGCCAAAGAGATGGCTCAGAATCTCGCTCAGAATCTACATATCGCCATTGCCAGACTACCATTGCTCCTACGATAGACCAGCCAAAAATCCATAGATATTCCCAAATCTCAAACCAAGTTTTGATCCCTGTTCGCCCTTCCATCGCTGCACCGATCAACTGGCTGACAACTTGGGCGTGAACTTCCACTCCTGGGGTTTGTAGGCGATTGTTTCCCAATCCACCATCAAGGGGCGTAACAAAAAAGTCTTTTGTGCTGGGGGCGGTTACGCCGATTAAAACCACGCGATCGCGCATTAAATCTGGAGGGATCTTTCCTTCTAGGACATCAACAACCGATATGGTTCGAAAACCATGCAACGATCGGCGAAAATTAATCAAAATTTGATGCCCACCGTCATCGGCTCGAATATAACCCCCATCATTTTCACGAAAATGTTCGGTATTAATCGCTTCGGGATAGGGAATATTTTCGTCGGGTTCAATCTTTAAGTAAATCAGTGCCAACTTTAAGGCAAAACTCAAACTGGGAGGTCGATCTCGAAACTGTTGAGAGAGTAGTCCTCGCCGTACCCTGTTGTCACTGTCTATGGGCAAGCTGATATCGCCTACTTGGTCTTGCTGTTGAAGTTCAGGTGGCGGATTGATGACGGAACCTTCTTTGTTGGTTGCGTCATTTGAACTAGGTTTTTTTTCGGCTCCAATCAGATGAGAGGTGTTTTTATAAAAGGCAACAAGCGCTTGATGCCCGGGTTCGACAGGTAAATCACGAGCTAGATCCAATCCGATCGCTCTGGGCTTTTGCTGTTCGATCTTGGTTAATACCTCAGCCAATTTGCCATCACTCATCGGCCATCCTAGCTTTTGGAAAGCTGGCTCATCAATGCCCACAATCACAACGCGCGGATCGTCTGGCTCAGGCGATCGCCATCGAAAAAACTGATCGAGCATTGCCCATTCTAAGGGTTGTAAAAAACCACTCAAACGCAAGATTAGCACCAGCAACGTAGCACTGGGAGCCGCTAAGAGTACCCCTCGCCACTGCCAGATTTGCAGCTTGAGTTTAGACCACATGTAACCTCATGAAAAAATTTTGTGACCTATGGACTCATATTGGTAAAAGGTCTTGTTGCCAATTGATCGAGATTGGCTGACTTTAATAGATCGACCCATTCTGGTAAGGGCTTTTTGCGATCGGGATTTTCCCGCTGAAGCTCAGCAAGAATTTTTACCGAATCATACCAAATCCCCAAGTTGGCATAAACGCTAGCGCGTTCCAAAGGCAATGAGTTTTCTAGTTGCTTTGATAAGCCAGGACTGAGTTCGACCCGTTGGATCGAGCCACGCACCTCCTTAAACTCATCTTTATAAAGATTTCCTAGGGTGAAGCGCCAAGCATAGATTTTGTTCACTTTTAGCTCTGGGGCATTCACAGGCATGGTGTAACCGATCACACCTGCTGGACTGTCAACTTGAAAAGTTGTTGAGTAAATTTGCCTAAGCTTCCCAGCATTATCGACATCATAAAGCTTAAAAGATGCTCTTCCTCGCACTTGAGGCATGCTAAAGAAAAAAGTAGGTCGAGCCGATAACGTTAGAGGTGGAGGGTTTAATTTAAGATCTGCATCAGGGACTAAGGCGGACAAACAACTAACATCTATGGTGGGATCGCATTTTTCGGGAGGGTTCCTAAAAATTCCTGGTAAAGATATTTTAAGAATGCCAATATCTTTAGGCGGGATATATCGTACTTTCTGCCCTTTGGTTGCTCCTTTGGTCGCTTCTTTCGTTACTACATCTTGAGCGTATGCAGAGGCAATCTGGAGTGGCAGAAAGCTCAGAGACAAGAGCAGCGAACAGGTAGAAGCAAAAAGGTAAGAAGATTTAATTGCCATAATGGTTAGCCTTCCATGCACAGAAACAATGACCGTTTATGCTTAATTAAGGATTATGACGCAAAAACGCTAAAATCGTTCATACCGAACATCTTACTCGAATTTTTCCTCGAAGTTTACGCGAAGTTTTTATAGGTCATACACTGCCATGTCAGGGTCATTATTTGCGGATGCTAGTAAACGACTAGAAGAAGCACTCAAGCATGTCAAAATTACCGAAGATGCTGCTGAGCATCTTAAATATCCTAAAGCCAGTCTCCAAGTTTCCATTCCTGTGCGGATGGACAATGGTGCGCTTAAGATTTTTCAGGGCTATCGGGTGCGCTATGACGATACCAGAGGCCCTACAAAGGGCGGAATTCGCTATCATCCGAATGTGTGCATGGACGAAGTCCAGTCACTTGCCTTTTGGATGACGTTTAAATGTGCGGTGTTAGATCTTCCCTTTGGCGGTGCGAAAGGCGGAATTACCCTCGATCCAAAACAACTCTCTAAATTTGAGCTAGAACGTCTCAGTCGCGGTTATATCGATGCGATCGCTGATTTCATCGGGCCTAACGTCGATATTCCTGCACCAGACGTGCAGACTAACCAGTTAATTATGGGTTGGATGATGGATCAGTACAACATTATTCAAAGACAGATCACGCCTGCGGTGATTACGGGCAAGCCCTTGTCGATGGGCGGCAGTTTAGGTCGAGATACTGCCACAGGCATGGGGGCTTACTATGTGATTGAAACCCTGATGCCACAATTTAAACCCGTGCGAGAAATCACTACGGTGGCAGTGCAAGGCTTTGGTAATGTTGGCGCGGTGGTAGCCGATCTCCTCTGCGAAGCAGGCTACAAAGTGGTGGCGGTAAGTGACTCTAAAGGCGGCATTTATGCCAAACAGGGACTCGATATCAAGAGCTTGATTCAATTTAAGCAATCTACCCGTGATTTTAAAGCAGTGTATTGCCAAGATTCAGTCTGCAACATTGTCGAGCATGAGCTGATTACAAACGAACAGTTACTGGCTTTGGATGTCGATATTCTCATTCCTGCCGCCTTAGAAAATCAAATCACCAAAAAGAACGCCCATACGATTCAAGCCAAATACATTGTGGAAGCCGCAAATGGCCCCATTACACCAGAGGCCGATCTCATTCTCAATCAAAAGGGAACCTTAATCTTTCCCGATATTCTTGCCAATGCGGGAGGGGTGACGGTCAGCTATTTTGAATGGGTGCAAAATCGCAGCGGTCTATATTGGACGTTAGATGAGGTCAACAGTCGTCTCAAGCAAAAAATGGTGAATGAGACCAATCAAATTTGGGCGATCGCGCAGAAGCTCTCTATTTCCATGCGAACAGCTGCCTATGTCCACTCACTCAATCGCATTAGCGAAGCGATCGATGCCAAGGGAACGAGGGATTATTATATGCAGTAGCTTGCCACGCTTGTTTAAATAGCATTCGCAATTCGCCTTGGGTTTTACAGACCATATAACGCTGAAATTGTTTGTGGAGAACTAAATTGTGCTTGGCAATATTTAAGACTTCCTGTTACAGGATAGCAATGACTGTATTTTTAGATTTAGAATAAAAAATTAAATCGAATGTGACTATGGGAAAACCAACAGGCTTTATCGAATATGTTCGCGAATTGCCGGCTGACCGACTGCCGCTCGATCGCATTCAGGACTGGGACGAGATTCACCAGCACATGCCAGACGAGAAACTGCGCACTCAAGGCGCGCGCTGCATGGACTGCGGCACACCGTTTTGCCATACGGGGACAATCATTAGTGGCATGGCGAGCGGTTGTCCGATCAACAACCTGATCCCAGAGTGGAACGATCTGGTTTATCGCGGTCTCTGGCAAGAAGCACTCGATCGCCTGCATAAAACCAATAATTTCCCAGAGTTTACGGGTCGCGTCTGCCCTGCCCCCTGCGAGGGTTCCTGCGTGTTGGGTATAAATAACCCACCTGTAACAATCAAAAACATCGAAGTCTCGATCATTGACAAAGGCTGGGAAGAGGGGTGGATTACCCCCGAACTACCCGCAAAGCGCACGGGTAAAAAAATTGCGATCGTTGGTTCTGGCCCTGCGGGCTTAACTGCCGCCGCCCAGCTTAACAAAGCAGGCCATTGGGTCACCGTCTACGAACGCAGCGATCGCCCCGGTGGACTGCTCATGTATGGCATCCCCAACATGAAGCTAGAAAAAGAATCTGTAGTTATGCGTCGGCTCAACGTGCTCGAAGCCGAGGGCGTTACCTTTGTCTGCAATGTCGAGATTGGCAAAGACTTACCTGTCGAAACCTTGCTCAAGGAATTTGACTCTGTCGTGCTTTGCACGGGTGCAACCAAGCCTCGCGATTTGCCAATTGAAGGACGCAATCTCAAGGGCATCCACTTTGCCATGGACTTCCTTACAGCCAACACCAAGTCGTTGCTCGATAACCACTGCGGCGAAGACTTTATTTCGGCAGAAGGAAAAGATGTGGTGATTATCGGTGGCGGAGACACGGGTACGGACTGTGTTGGGACTTCACTACGTCATGGTTGCAAGAGTGTCGTGCAGGTAGAGATCATGCCCATGCCGCCAACCAAGCGCGCTGCGGATAACCCTTGGCCCGAATGGCCTAAAGTCTACAAGATGGACTACGGACAGGAAGAAGCGGCTGCTAAGTTTGGTGAAGATCCCCGCACTTATCTCACAACCGCAGTAAAGTTTGAAGATGACGAAAACGGTCATGTCAAAGCGGTTCACACCGTGCAGGTAAAGTGGGGAAAAAATGACAAGGGTCAGTTTGTTCCCGATCGCATCCCTGGCACTGAAAAAGTCCTTCCCGCGCAGCTCGTACTGTTAGCGATGGGCTTTCTCGGCCCCGAGCAGCCTTTGCTCGATGCTTTAGGTGTGGAACGCGATGCTCGCAGTAACGTCAAAGCCGACTATGGCAGTTATACCACCAGTATTTCGGGTGTGTTTGCCGCAGGTGACTGCCGTCGCGGACAGAGCCTCGTAGTCTGGGCATTTAACGAAGGTCGTGGTGTGGCTCAAGCCTGCGATCGCTATCTCATGGGTAGCACCGATCTGCCCTAAGCATCGGTAAATAGTAATCAGTGATTATGGGTAATGGGTCATGAGATTTTAAATAGATCGTCTTTTAAGCTCGTCGCCGATTACCTATCCCTCATCCCCCATTCAAGGAAGGAAATGAAATTATGGAAGGCACAATGGTTTCTCCCCAATTGGTTTATGACAATCTCAGTTTGCTAGAGCAAGTCGATCTTGTCACCAGTGCAATCTATCGTCAGTTAGCGCAAGAAATTTTGGCCGATCCCGATGTTAGCCTGACATGGCAGCAAGCGATCGCCGACCGACTCAACCAAGCAAACCGACTACTCTCGGTGCGAACTGTAGATGGTAATGACAGCTACTAGCTAGCGGGTCTGTCTCCATAGCGAATTTGTAGTGCGGGTATCTTGCCCGCTTTAATTCAGTTGAGGCAACTACTTTAAAAGTTTCTCGTTTTTAGCCAAGATAGCGTAAAGACAGGATCGTAATATCATCTGACTGTGAGACGTTACCTGAGAAATCAAACACCGATTTTTCGAGGGTTTCCACAACGTTCTGAGAAGTTGCTTGGGATGGAACTGTATTTAGAACTTCACCGGCTCTCATCGTCGTGAAGAATTCCTTGTTCTCATTTTCTGCTTCTGTCACTCCATCTGTATAAATGACCAGCGTATCTTCTGGACGCAAGGTCAATTCTGCCAGACCAAAGCTAGCATCCTCAAAAACACCCAGCAACATTCCTGGAGGCACATTCAAAATTTCAAAAGGCTGACTTCCATTCCTCAAAAATGGTTGATTATGCCCACCATTGACATAGATTAACTGACCAGAGTCAACATCAAAAATACCCACAAACATGGTTACAAACATATCATCTTTATTGTGCTTGCAAAGATGTTGATTGATCGAAGTAAAGCTTGAGGCGAGTGAATTAGAACTTGAAATCATCAAACGCAGTAAGGTAATCACGCGAATCATAAACAGAGCTGCTGGAATTCCTTTGCCAGAAACATCTCCAGCCGCAATGTAAATATATCGTTCGTCTAACTCTAGGCAGTCAAAGAAATCCCCCCCAACTTCCTTTGCTGGAATAACTTTCGCAAAAACATCAACTTTAGGATGGTTTGGGAACAATGGCATCTGAGGCAAAATATTAGCTTGGATTTTACTCGCTGCCCTCAAGTCTCTATGGAGTTGCTCGGAAGCGATCTGCTTCTGTAGCGCAATCTCATTATGTTTCCGCATTCGCCTTGATAGACCCTGAAGCAGATTTTTCACAAATCTTGGGATGGGAACCAAGCGTTCCCAAAAAACTGTCTCTTGAATTTCTATCAATTCACAATCGCCATCAGCGACAACACGGGCTGAAACTGGCTTATTCTCGATAATTGACATTTCTCCAATACACTCACCAGGAGAAATAATGCCCCACATCTCACTATTAGGGTTCAATTCATCAAAGATAGCAAGATAAATCCGTAATTCCCCAAGTAATAACAAGTATAAATGGTGATTTTCTTGTCCAGGCGCGATCAGGACTTCTCCCGCCTCGATCGATTTAATTCTGAAGTATGGCAAGAGTCGTTCGATCGTTTGAAGGTCGATCCCCTCGAAAACGGAACAGGAAGCAATCGTATTCAGAATAGAACGATTCTCTGAGAGGAGGCTACTTAATTCTGGATTTGGGATGTTAACCATCTACAGGCTACTCCAAATTTAATCACATTCATGTCAAGAGCATTAACCCAAATCATTTTGACTGCGATCGATTCTATAGAATCTATAGAAATCCTATTTAATTTCTGTGGGGGTAATTCATGAATTGCCCCTATAGATTCTACGCAGAAGAAAGAATCTCTCAGGTATCATTTAGGATCGTTAATATACCGCCAATCTCGACATGACAAAGCCGATCGCCTTGGGGAATCTCAGTGGTTATACAAAGAATACCATAGCCTCCAAAGCAAGTAGCGATCGCTACTTGCTGTCTACCGATGTAGAAGCGCTTTTGTCTGGAGACTCTGATTTAGTCTAATCACTCATATCCATCAGGGCAGGTTGGCTGAGGAGAAAGCTTAAATCTAGGGGGCTTAACTTTTGTGGGCTTCTTACTGGAGCATAATAAAGCTTCGATGTAAATATCCTCAGAATTTCCTAGTGCTTTGATATAAACCAGTCCTGTGTAGGACATCAGACCATCTTTTTTGGCAACCCCAATGGTTTGAACTGCTTTCTTGGTATCTAGAACCACAATCTGATAGCTATATTTTTCGGTTTCGGGTTTAATGCCAACGCCTAACTCATCTACTTTGCCAGTAAAGTACGATCTCTCGGTAAAAAAGGCGTAATTGCTCAACCTAGAAGGAATCAGGGTTTCAGCCTATAAATTGTCTCAAAAACTAGCTAAATGACACCATTCTCATTTGTCAAACGATAATTTGCTGATATATAGATAAAATAGAGGTAAAATCGACTTTTTGACAGTCATTTTTTGTTGATTTTACTAAGTTGAGCAATTACAAAAAGGCTTGTGCTCCCTTATTCATCCAACTAACGTAAGTTCTTGCTTCCGATTGAGCTACTCGATTGGTCTGATAGGCAAAACTGACAATTTCAATATCAGAGGGAAGCTTACCCTCCTTTGAGATTTGCGTTAAAAAAAGTGTATTGGGCATAAATAGCGTGCCCATAACTCCCCCATTTGTGTATTGCAATCCACAAGGAATTTGGATTTGAGGAATAACGAGTTGACCGCGATCGTTAATCGAAAAAGTCACGCGAGAGCCGATGCTTCCTTGCATGACATCTAGATAAATTTGTCCATTGTTACTGCTGACCTGATATTCGCCTGCGATCGCAGTTTTTTGCCTTGGATCTACGAAATACAGCTTACCATTAGGCAAAAAAATTAGAATTCGTTTATTTGAATCATCGCCAGCTAGATTGATCTCCCATTGTCCGATTAGTTTTTGGGTTTCAGCTTGCACTTCTGAGGGTTCCGCTGCGATCGCCTCCATCCCTCCCCGAATATTCCCAATTTGCCAGCCATAGCCCACCAATGCTGTTGCACTGACAAACATTGCTAAGCCGATAGAAGTTAGATATTTCATCGCCATACACCCTAGAACTTAGATTTATCTGAATGTTTGAATTGTGGCACAAAGTTGTAGTAGCAGATATAGCATCAAGAATTCTCTTCATAAAAGTAATAAAAACATCTCACCCATTTCATGTTTAGGAAAGAAAAGGGTGAGGTCTGTAAAGAACATGGGTGATTAAATATTGATGCTTTGAGGGATTTTGGAAGGCAGCAAGACATCATAATGCGTAGGGCGTTTTTCATTCCTTGCCTTAATCTCAAGCTCAATTTCGGCAAGTCTTTGGTTAAATACTTGCAAGCAACCATTCACAAGTTCATTGGTAAAATAGCGATCGCCATAGATGCCAAGCTGCGTATAGTAAACCGATCCCAATAAATAGGTCATATTCAGTTGGTTCTCTGATTGAGCCAAAGAGGGAAGCAAATCAAAATAATCGGCTTCTTGAATGCCCGTAACGGATTTAGGGGCTTCTCTATAACCCGCCATGGGCATATTGGGCATGTAGGTCATTAAAGATGATTGGGGGAAATTTACGGCAGCATGTTGGGCACTACCCGTAAAGATAATCAGGGTAACTGCTTCAATGAGATATTGTAAGGTTCGGATGCGAGGGGTGGGATCTTCCTCAGTTACCTCTCCAATCTCAGTCATTTGTCCACGATCGCTAGCGACTAACTCAGCAATCCAATTTTGCAAGCAGGCATCATTGAGAACCTTTACATCGTCTGCATAAAAGATCTTAAGATAGCCTGAGACCCAGTTATGGATGGCGTCCCAAAGTAAAAGTGCATCATCGCGATAGGGATAATCAGGCAAGGCGTTGGCATCATCGACACCCCGATGTTCCAAGGTCTTGGGCAAAGATGATTCATTAAAAGCAAAAGGATAGCCTTTCGCACCCTTGAGACTGAGTAAGACTGAAGACTCCAAAGTTCCAGCCGCAATTTTGTCAACCGTTCCACCGCGATTTACTAAACCTTTAGTAGCTGAATCGTTAATATACAAAGTTCCCTCAAAGTGAGGGGTTAATAAAATGCCTAGAGGATGCGGAGCTTCCAGTTGATTATAGGTGGCGATCGCGATCGGTTCCATCCATAGATGCGTTCTACCGAGGTGAGAAATCAACTCGTGATAGTTACTATCGGCAATTTGCACGGTTAACTTTGCCATCTGCCAAGCCCAACGCTCTGAAGCAGAAGCGTGAAGCGAAGGGGCGGTAAAAATAGGATTATCTGATGATGGCTTTTGATAACACTGAATCGCCACAGGGACTAACTTGCGATTGGGATAATCTCCTGGTTCAACAGCGAACAGCGCGATCGGATGACAAAGATATTTTTGAACTGTCTTATTGCCATCCTGTACAGTACCTAGCTGGACTTCTTGCAAAACCTCATAGTCTGCAATGTACAATCTATTTTCTTGAATAGCTTGTTCGAGCGAATCTTCTGCACCCATCACAGTTTGATAGTCGGTATCGGTAATTGGGAACTTTTCTGGAATGGTTGTCAATCTTTGAATCACTAAAGGATTTACCCCAGCAACTCGTTGTGAGGCAAAGACTCTATCCTCCAGTGCTCGATGGGCAACCGTAGGTAAATAGATCGTCTGAAATAGGTCTTGATAGTCTTTGAACGCAAGTTTGGAATCGAGAGTGGTCTGGTGTTTTAGCGCTTTTTTAGAGGTTTTCTTTTGAACATCGCTCACCATGCCAACAACGCGCTTTTCTACCATCTCTGTAATCTGCTTTCTTTCTGCTGCATCCGTAGATGTATTGATGGTATTCACGTCCTGTTGAATATTTTCTGATTTTGGCGTTTCACCAAATTTCTTGTACAGCCATTGAATTACCCACAGTAAAGCTTTATAAAGGCGTTCGATCCAGCCTAGATTTTCGCTCAGAAGTCTGGAAAGCCTTACATACCAAATGAGGCTGAAAATGAAGCCACCCTTGATGGCGACATCATACATGGCTTGGTTTGCCTGAACTCGCAACAAGATGGAAACAACATCACGAATCCATCCGCCTTTTGTCAGCGAATTATCGTCAAAGGCAACTGCCGAAGCAATGGGATAGGTCAGTTTGGCATCAGGTTGCTTGGCAAGCATCTGGGCAAAGGCATTATGGTTATAGGTATATTTTTGGTCAGGCAAAGCTTCAGCCTTCTTCTCATTAGGTTCGGAAGAATCATCTGGTGGCAAAGTTTGAGTCATTTCAATAACCAATTGTGGGCATCTCTAAAAATACAAACAAGAGTAGGAAGGGATTTGAGGAAAATGAGGT